>NZ_JAJQJP010000020.1:0-44260 GCF_021245825.1 Gordonia metallireducens
CGTCTTACTCACCCGTTCGCCACTCGAGTACCCAGCAAGCTGGGCCTTTCCGTTCGACTTGCATGTGTTAAGCACGCCGCCAGCGTTCGTCCTGAGCCAGGATCAAACTCTCCATGAAAAAATAGTGAAACAAAACCAGCACCCAAAAGCACCAGCGTTTCAACACAATCAGGAAAGCAAACCTGACCAATCCAAAACTAGCTTAATGTGACACCCAGACGGGGCCGAGCGCCACACAAAAAACAAACATCTACATCCATAAAGAATGCTCGATGCCAAAAAATGGCATCAGACAATTCATCATCACACTATCGAGTTCTCAAAGAACACACACCCACCAGACGTCCTCGTGATGAGGCCGGCTCCGATGAGCTCTCCCAGAGCGCGAGCATTACTCGCAATCTTGTTCTTGGGAGTGGCCCCGCACAGGCGGCCCGAGCGAGTGGCTCGGGCACTTTTGCTTCCCCGGTGCTTGCGGCTCCGGGGGAGTTGCTCTCTGCGGTGCGTCGATTAAGTTACACAGCCGCGAACAACGCGTCAAATCCCCTGGTCAGAGGGTCAGCTTTGCGCCGGCAAAACTCTTCTTGCCTCGTCGCACCACCAACCAACGACCGTGGAGCAGGTCGGAGTCCGCCGGCTGCCACTCCGGATCGGTGATCTTGGTGTTGTTCACGTAGGCGCCGCCTTCGGACACCGCACGCCGCGCGGCCTTGTTGCTCTCGGAGAGTTTGGTGTCGACGAGCAACTGGATGATGGAGGGCCGTTCTGTCGAGTACTCGGCGATGACGGTCTCCCCCACAGCTGCTGCCAGCGTCGCCTCGTCGAGTTCGTCGAGCTCGGCCCGTCCGAACAATGCCTGGCTGGCGAGCTCGACGGCGCGCGTGTTCTCTTCCCCGTGGATCAGGGTGGTCATCTCGGCGGCGAGCTTCTTCTGCGCGAGACGCAGGTGGGGCTTCTCCTCCGTCGCCTGCTCGAGCTCGGCGATCTCCTCACGTCCGAGGAAGGTGAACCAACGCAGGTAACGGATGACGTCTGCGTCGGCGGTGTTCACGAAGTACTGGTACCAGGCGTACGGGCTGGTGAGCTCGGGGTCGAGCCAGAGGCTGCCGCCACCAGTGGATTTGCCGAACTTCTTGCCGTCCGACGAGGTCACGAGCGGCACGGTCAACGCGTGCAGCGACAACCCGTCGAGTCGACGTCCGAGATCGACACCGCCGATGATGTTCCCCCACTGATCCGAGCCACCGATCTGCAGCACGCAGCCGTACCGGCGGTTGAGCTCGACGAAGTCGTTGGACTGTAGGAGCAGGTAGCTGAACTCGGCGTAACTGATGCCATCACCCTCGAGACGCCGCTTCACGGTGTCCCGGGCGAGCATGACGTTCACCGAGAAGTGCTTGCCGAGGTCGCGGAGGAACTCGATGGCGGAGAGCTGCCCGGTCCAGTCGAGATTGTTGACGACGAGTGCACCGGTCGGGGATTCGTCGATGTCGACGAAGCGGCGCAGCTGCGCATCGATCCGGCCTGCCCATTCGGCGACCGTGTCGGGAGCGTTCATGGTGCGCTCCCCCACCTCACGGGGGTCACCGATGAGGCCGGTGGCGCCACCTGCAAGAACGATCGGGCGGTGACCGGCCAGCTGGAAACGCTTGAGGGTCAGCAGCGGCACGAGGTGGCCGGCGTGAAGGCTGGCCGCCGTCGGGTCGAAGCCCGCATACAAGGTGATGGGCCCGTCCGCCAGTGCCTCGCGCAGTGCATCGAGGTCGGTGGACTGCGCGATCAGACCTCGCCAGCCGAGTTCGTCCAGGATGTCGACGGGAGCGTCCCCGGTCCGGATGGATCCCTCGGTCGTGTTGGCGGTTCCCTCAGTCTCAGCACTCACCCCTCGATCTTGTCATCCATCGAGATCGGGGCTCGGACGAGGTGACGCCTGCGGGCGTCGGACGACCGCGGGCCTACTGCCCGGCGATCAGGCGCTCGTGCTCGGCGTCGTCGACCTTGCGTGCCTCGTCGATGAGCATGACGGGGATTCCGTCTTCGTCGATCCGGTACGCGACGTGCAGTCGCGGGTTGTAGAGCTCGTCGCCGGCGTCGATCAGCGGGCCGTGGTCCTGCGGGCAGGCCAGCCGCTCGCGCACGATCGGGTCGATGGCCTCAGCGCGTGTCGTCACGCCGCTCAGCCTAGGGCATCTTCTGCCGACGACCCGCTCCAGTCCAGCTTCTCGGCGATCGTTTTCGTGTAGCGCCGGTAGCGGCCCTCGTCGTCGCGGTACCAGATCCGCGGTCCGGGCTTGGGCAACCCGTCGGCCGCGAATATGGTGCTCAACGGGCGGTACGACGCGGAGTGCGGGATCTCGTCGACGACGCGGATGAGGTGGGGCCGGATCTCGGCGGGGAACTCCCCGAGCGCGATTCGCAGTTGGGTGACGGTGAGCGACTCGGGTTTGGCATCCGGGCGGAGGGTCAGCGCAGCGACCAGCACCTGGTGTCCCGGCTCCCCCACGCCGTAGGCGACGACCCGGTCGACGCCCTGTATCCGCGACAGCGCGTGGGTGATCGGCGGGATGAACGCGGGTCCGGCCTCGGTGCGGACCACCCGGTCGGTGGCACCGAGGAAGTACAGGTCGCCGTCGGCATCGCGGACGAACAGATGCCCCGACACCTCCCACCGGTCACGGCTGGTGAAGACGTCACGCAGCACAGTGCCGTTGGTGTCGAACTTGTGCCGGGCCTTGGCCAGCAGCAGACCGGGCTCGCCGACCTCGGCACGCCGGACGAAACCGGACTCGTCGATCAGGAGACGATCGTTCGCGATGTCGTAGGCCGCGACCTCGACCGGGTTGGTCTCCGGGAGCGGCCGCCCGACGGACGACAGCTTGTCGCCGGAGACGTTGGCCAGGATCGCCGAACCGTCGGCGGTCGCGAAGAACTCGAGAATCCGGGCCCGGGGGAAGCTGCTGCACACGTCTTCCCACAGGCCCGCCGACATACCGGAACCCATGAACAGCCGGATCGGGTTGTGCTGGTTGATCCGGAAGCGCGGATCGCGGACGACGTCGCCCAGCATCGACCAGGTGTAGGACACGACGGTGACGCCGTAGCGCTGCACCTCGGTCGCGAACGTCTCCGGGTCGATGCCGTTGGACAGCGCGATCCGGGACCGGCCGACGACCGTCGCGCCAAGGGTCGTCAGCAGGCCGGAGGCGTGATGCAGGGGCGGTAGGCAGTACACGGTGTCGCGGTCGGAGAGCGCCGCCGCCGACGCCGCACCGAACGCCGACATCGCGAACCGATGGTTGGTCACCGGCCACGGCACGAGCTTTCCCCGGGCACGGCTGAACAGGATGAATGCGAGGTCTCCCGCGAGACCGGGATCGGGCCGGTACCAGGTGGGCAGGTCGACCTCGTCGGGGTCGATCTGCTCCATGTCGATGATCGTCTTGCCGTCGACGCCGTCGATGGCACGGGAGTCGCCGCTGCCACCGCCGAGCACGAGCACCCGGTCCGACGCCGCGTCGGCGAGGTCGAGGTTGGTCGGGTCGGTCACGATGACCGAGCTGTCCGCGAGGCGCATCATCTCCCGCACGTCTGCGTCAGCGGCCAGCAGCACCGAGACGGCGCCGAGCCGGGCCAGTGCGGCGACCACGACCAGCGCGCTCGGACGCGTGTCCATCAGGACGCCGATGTGCTGTCCCGGACGCACGCCGCAGTAGATGAGGCCGGCGACGACGTTGTTGATGCGGGCGTCGACCTGCGCGTGGGTGAGCACACGGTTCTCGAACAGGAAGAGTTCTTTGTCGCCGTGCTTCTTGGTGTTCTCGGCCATCAGCTTCGACAGCGAGATCCGGGTGCCGCTCTGGATCTGGCCCAGGCGCAGGAGGCGGGGCACCGTGCGCACCGACTCCGACGCGACGGCCCGCGATGTCCGCTGCACCGAGTTGACCAGCGTGAGCAGTTCCCGGGACGCTGCGGTGCCGGCATCGGCGACCGACCCCACGCCGTGGGTGATGCGCGAGGACAGGCTGACACCGCCGCCGTGTCCCGGCTCGACCTGCGACATCTCGCTGATGAGTTCCGGACGGGTCCCGTTGTCCGACAACCAGTTCACCCAGTCGGCCGTGGTGGGCCAGGTGTGCTGTCCCGCCGTCGAGCCGACCACCAGCCCGAAGTGCCCGACCGGCAGGGTGGATTCGTAGACCTCGGCGTCGGGTGCGGCGCGCACGATCCCGCGCACCGCCGCCGGTTGACCGATGTCGTCGGCCTCGCCGACGAACGCCAGTACCGGGCAGGTGATCTCGGTGAGCGAGACGAGGTCGCCGTTGATGACGAAGCCGCCGGAGACCATGCGGTTGTGGGCGACGAACTGGCGCAGCAGTTCGGCGATCGCCGGGCCGGACCAGGCGACCCAGCCGTCGGCCTCGAGGAACCGCCGCTGATCCTCACGCGGGAGCAGCGCCTCGCGGTCGTGGAGACGGCGGAGGAAGTCGATCCGGCTGCGCACGGTCTTGACCGGGTCGAGTAGCTGGAAGCCGGTGCGCGCCATCCAGTCCCGGACCCACAGGTTCCGCACGAAGGACCGTTCGGCGAGGAACTCTGCGGCCGGCGCCACCAGACCGGCGGGCAATCCGAGGGGCAGGGCCGCCAGGACGTCGACCGGGCTGCCGAAGGTGATGACGCTCGCGATCCCCTTCGACCGCCGGTAGGCCGCGGTCTGGTAGGCGAACATGCCACCCTGGGAGTACCCGGCGAGGTGGATGTCGCGTCCGGTCGCCTCGACGATCAGATCGATCGCGTGGCTGATGGCCACCACGTGGTCGGCGAGGTTGCGTTCCATCCCGCCCTCTTCGGTGTCCGGGGAACCGAAGTCGATCACCCACGGGGTGATGCCGTTGCGATGGAGGATGGACACCGCACCGTTGTGCTCGGTCACGTCATAGACGTTGGCGGACACCATCATCGGCGGAACGAGCACGATGTTCGGGCCGGTGGACGGCTCGTTCGGGAAGTACCGGCGCAGCCGGAACATCTTGTGTGTCTCGACGATCGCGAAAGGAGCCGGTTCGGTCCCGGTCTCGAGACCGCCGAAGCGGAGCACCTCGAGTCCGTTCTGAGCGGTCGCCACCACCCGGCTGACCACGCCGCCCAGATCCGGGAGCCCGTCCAAACCCACCATCGCGTCGATTCCTCCCCGTTGTCAGCGAGACGTCCACCACCGACACGTCGGTGACATACGCCACTCTACCCACTGAGCAGTGGTTCTACTCTCGTCCTCCGGGACCGGCGTCCCAGCGTGTCCGCAGGTCGGCCGATTGTGCCGACACCACGTCTATCTGCCGTCGTACCTGATCGGGCGCGGTACCGCCATGCGCGTTGCGCGACTCGACCGAACCGCGCACCGTCAGCACCTCGCGCACCGCGGGGCTGAGCGAGGGGTTGATGCCGGTCAACGTCTCGTCGTCGAGCTCGGCGAGACCGATGCCCCGCGACTCGGCCTCGCGGACACAGGCTCCGGCGACCTCGTGGGCGACGCGGAAGGGCACGCCCTGCCGGACCATCCACTCGGCGATGTCGGTGGCGAGGGTGAAGCCGGCCGGGGCCAGCTCCTCCATCCGGTCGGTGTGGAACTCGAGCGTCGCGACCAGACCGGTGACGGCCGGCAGCAGCATCTCGAGCTGTGCCACCGCGTCGAAGACCGGTTCCTTGTCTTCCTGGAGGTCCCGGTTGTACGCCAGGGGCTGCGCCTTGAGCGTCGCGAGGAGACCGGTCAGGTCACCGATCAGGCGGCCGGCCTTGCCGCGCATCAATTCCGCGACGTCCGGGTTCTTCTTCTGCGGCATGATCGAGCTGCCCGTCGACCAGGCGTCGGCCAGCGTCACGTAACCGAATTCTGGTGTGCTCCAGATGATCACCTCTTCGGACAACCGGGAGAGGTCGACTGCGATCATCGCGAACACGAACGCCGCCTCGGCCGCGAAGTCGCGGGACGAGGTGGCGTCGATGGAGTTCTCCGCCGGCGCGTCGAACCCGAGGTCGGCGGCGATGGCGGCCGGATCGAGTCCCAGCGACGAACCGGCGAGGGCACCGGAGCCGTACGGCGAGACCGCGGTCCGGCGGTCGGCGTCGGCGAGGCGATCGATGTCGCGGAGCAACGGCTGGGCATGCGCGAGCAGATGGTGGCCGAGCAACACCGGCTGCGCCGCCTGCAGGTGCGTCTTGCCGGGCATGATCGCGTCGGGATGCGCGGCCGCCTGAGCGGTCAGCGCGTCGACGACGTCGAGCACTCCGAGGGCGACGCGTCGCATGGCGGCGCGCAGCCACATCCGGAACAGCGTGGCGACCTGGTCGTTGCGCGACCGGCCGGCACGCAGCCGTCCGCCGAGCTCGGGGCCGACCCGCTCGATGAGTCCGCGCTCGAGCGCACCGTGGACGTCCTCGTCGGACTCCGCGGGACCGAACGTCCCGTCGGCGACGTCGGCAGCCAGACGGTCGAGGCCGTCCAGCATGCCGGTCAGGTCGTCATCGGTGAGCAGTCCCGCCTTGTTCAGCACCCGGGCATGGGCTTTCGATGCCTGGATGTCGAACGGCGCCAGGGCCCAGTCGAAGTGGGTCGACTTGCTCAGGGCGGCCATCGCCGCGGCCGGACCGCCGGCGAAACGGCCGCCCCAGAGCGAACCCTCGTTGGTCGTCCCGCCGGTCTGCTCGCCACTCACAGATTCAGGTCCCGCTTGGCCGAGATCTTGGAGGACAGGCCGTGCAACTCGACGAAGCCACGGGCTGCCGACTGGTCGAAGCTGTCGCCCTCGTCGTAGGTGGCGAGGTTGAAGTCGTAGAGCGACTCGGAGCTACGACGCCCGGTGGCGGAGATGTTGCCGCCGTGCAGGACCAGGCGGATCTCGCCGGAGACGTGGTGCTGGGTCGAGTCCACGAAGGCGTCGAGCGAACGCTTCAGCGGCGAGAACCACAGACCGTCGTAGACCAGCTCGGCCCACTTGCGGTCGGTGCCGCGCTTGTAGCGGCCGAGCTCGCGCTCGATGGTGACGTGCTCGAGCTCCTCGTGGGCGCGGATCAGCACCATGGCGCCCGGGGCCTCGTAGACCTCGCGGCTCTTGATGCCGACGAGACGGTCCTCGACGACGTCGAGGCGTCCGACACCCTGCGCACCGGCGCGGCGGTTCAGCTCCTCGATGGCCTCCAGCACGGAGACCGGGCGGCCGTCGATGCTGACGGGGCGACCCTTGTCGAAGCCGATGATGACCTCGTCGGGGCTGTTCCAGTTGACGGTCGGGTCCTCGGTGTAGCTGTAGACGTCCTTGGTCGGCGCGTTCCACAGGTCCTCGAGGAAGCCGGTCTCGACGGCGCGGCCCCACACGTTCTGATCGATGGAGAACGGCGACTTCTTGGTCACGTTGATCGGGATGTCGTTCTCTTCGGCGAAGGCGATGGCCTTCTCACGGGTCCACGCGTAGTCGCGGACCGGGGCGAGAACCTCGAGATCGGGTGCGAGGGTGGCGAAGCCGACCTCGAAGCGGACCTGATCGTTGCCCTTGCCGGTGCAGCCGTGGGCGACGACGGTGCCGCCGTGATCGCGGGCGGCGGTCACGAGATGCTTGGCGATCAGCGGACGCGACAGCGCCGACACCAGCGGGTAGCGGTCCATGTAGAGGGCGTTCGAGGTGATCGCCGGGAGGCAGTACTCATCGGCGAATTCGTCACGGGCGTCGACGACGACGGCTTCGACCGCGCCGCAGTCGAGGGCGCGCTGGCGGATGACGTCCATGTCCTCGCCGCCCTGACCGAGGTCGAGAGCCACGGCGACGACCTCCTTGCCGGTCTCCTTCTGGATCCAGCTGATCGCGACCGAGGTGTCCAGGCCGCCCGAGTATGCGAGTACGACACGTTCTGCCATGAGGTGAAGCTCCTGTTCTAAGCGATGACCCGAGTCCATCATCGGCCCCGGGGTTCCGACCACACCGTCCGGGTCTCGGTTGGCGGTGTGTTCGGTTGCGGTTCTCGTTCTGTCCGGCCGCGACGGGCGCGGCCGGTGGTTCTGCAGTGGGCGGGGGCTACACGAGGCCCTCGATCCGTCGGGCGAGCTCGGCGCCGTCGAGCGGCTCGCGGGCGACGACGAAGATCGTGTCGTCACCGGCGATCGTGCCCACCACATCGGGAAGTCGGGCACGGTCGAGGGCAGCCGCCAGGTAGTGCGCGGCGCCGGGCGGCGTGCGCAGTACGGCGAGGTTGCCGCTGTTGTCGGTGGAGACCAGGAGCTCCGACACGAGGCGCGAGAGGCGATCGGTACCGCCGGACACGCCGCGCACCGGCGAACCGTCCTCCGGCACCACGTACACACCCGCACCGCCGTCGGCGGCCCGCAGCTTCACGGCCCCGAGCTCGTCGAGGTCACGGGACAACGTGGCCTGGGTGGCATCGATCCCCTGCTGGGCCAGCAACCGCTGCAGCTCCGACTGGCTGCGCACCTGGTGGGTCGACAGGATGTCGATGATCCGCGCATGCCGCCCCGCGCGGGTCGCGGCGAGGCGGTTCTCCGAGTGTTCGGCTCCGGCGGTCACAACTGGTCCTGGCTTTCTGGTGTCATCTCACTGGTGCTCCAGCAGCCAGATCAGCAGGGCCTTCTGCGCGTGCAGACGGTTCTCGGCCTCGTCGAAGACGACGCTGCGCGGACCGTCGATGACCGAGGCGGTGATCTCGTCGCCGCGGTGCGCCGGCAGACAGTGGAGCACGATTGCGTCGTCGGCGGCGTGGGCGAGCAGCTCGTCGTTGATCTGGTACGGCCGGAAAGGTGCTGTGCGGTCCTTGCCGTCCTCCTCCTGACCCATCGACACCCAGGTGTCGGTGACCAGGACGTCGGCACCGGTGACCGCCTCGACCGGGTCGGTCACGAGCCGCACCGATCCCCCGGTCTCGGCGGCACGCCGCTCGGTGTCGGCGATGATCGCCGGATCGGGCTGGAAACCCTCGGGGGCGCTGATCGTCACGTGCATCCCGGCGGTGACGCCGCCGAGACCGAGCGAGTGGGCCATGTTGTTGGCGCCGTCGCCCAGGTAGGTCATCTTCAGACCCGTGGGCGACCCCTTCTGCTCGATGATCGTCTGCAGGTCGGCGAGCACCTGGCACGGGTGGAACTCGTCGGACAGGGCGTTGACGACCGGCACGGACGCGCTCGACGCCAGGGCCTCGAGACGGTCCTGACCGAAGGTGCGCCACACGACGGCGTCGACGAAGCGCGACAACACCTGTCCGGTGTCCTCGAGGGTCTCCTCGCGGCCGAGCTGGGTGGTGCGGCCGTCCACGACCACCGCGTGACCACCGAGCTGGGCGATGCCGACCTCGAACGAGAAGCGCGTACGTGTCGAGTTCTTGTCGAAGATCACCCCGACCCCGCGGGGTCCCTCGAGCGGGCGGAAGGCGAACGGCTGCGCCTTCACCAGGGCGGCGAGGGCGAGCACCTCGGCCTGCTCGGCGGGGGTGAGGTCGTCATCGCGTAGGAAGTGACGCGTCATGCCTTGTCTCCCTTGTCGTTCTGGGCAGTGGCGCCCTTCGAGGCCGCTGCCGCGGCGGTATCGAGGATTGTCGGCAGGGCGCCGACGAAGGTCTGCGCCTGTTCCTCGGTGATGATCAGTGGCGGCGCGAGCCGCAGCACGTCGGGTGCCGGTGCGTTGATGAGGAATCCGGCGTCACGGGCCGCAGCCTCGACGCGCCCGGACAGGGCCTCGGTCAATTCGACGCCGAGCAGCAGACCGGCTCCCCGCACACCCGCGATCAGCGGATGGTGGAGGTCCTCGATACCGGTGGCGATCGTCTTGCCCACGGCGGCAACGTGATCGGTGAGGCCTTCGGACTCGATGACCCCGAGCACGGCGAGCGCGGCGGCCGCGGCGACGGGATTGCCCCCGAAGGTCGTGCCGTGCTGGCCGGGTTCGAACAGCTCGGCGGCCGGGCCGGTGGCGATGCAGGCACCGATCGGCAGTCCGCCGCCGAGTCCCTTGGCCAGGGTCATCACGTCGGGCACCACACCCACCTGCTGATGGGCGAAGAAGGTGCCGGTCCGCGCGACGCCGGTCTGCACCTCGTCGAGGATGAGCAGCGCACCGCGCTCGCTGGTGATACGGCGGGCGGCGGCCAGGTAGTCGGCGGGCGGGACGATCACGCCGGCCTCACCGAGGATCGGTTCGAGGATCACCGCGGCGGTCTGGTCGGTGACGGCGGCGTCGAGTGCCTCGGTGTCGCCGTACGGGACGAACCGCACTCCCGGCGGCATCGGCTCGAACGGTGCACGCTTCGACGGCTGTCCGGTCATGGCGAGAGCGCCCATGGTGCGGCCGTGGAAGGCCTTCTCGGCGGCCACGATCTCGGGCCGGCCGGTCCGCCGCGCGAGCTTGAAGGCGGCCTCGTTGGCCTCGGTCCCGGAGTTGCAGAAGAACGCGCGGCCCGGGTGGCCGAAGCGGTCGAGCAGCTTCTCCGCGAGTTCGACGACGGGCGGCGAGATGTAGAGGTTCGACACGTGTCCGAGCGTCTGCAGCTGGGTCGTGACGGCCTCGACGATCGCGGGATGCGCATGGCCGAGGGAGTTCACCGCGATGCCGCCGAGCAGGTCGAGGTATCGCTTGCCGTCGGCATCGGTGACGTACGGCCCCGAACCGCCGACCAGGGCGATCGGCGGGGTGCCGTAGTTCTTCATCAGGGACTGGCCCCAACGCTGTTGCAGCGGTGCGGTCACTGGTCCTCCTCACACGGGTCGACGACGGTGGTGCCGGTGGAGCTCTCGGTCAGCAGCTGGGCGAGCACGGAATGGGCGACGCGACCGTCGATCACGTGGGCGCGTTCGACTCCCCCGGTCACCGCTCGCAGGCAGGCCTCCATCTTGGGGACCATGCCGGAGTCCAGCGACGGCAGCAGCTCGGCCAGGGCATCGGTGCCGATCTGGGACACCAGCGACCCGCGGTCGGGCCAATCAGTGTACAGCCCTTCGACATCGGTCAGCATGACCAACCGCGAGGCACCGAGCGCCTCGGCGAGCGCACCGGCCGCGGTGTCGGCGTTGATGTTGTGGACGACGCCATCACGATCCGGGGCGATGGTCGAGACCACCGGGATGCGTCCCGCCGCAACGAGATCGAGCACCGCGGAGGTGTTCACCGAGGAGATGTCGCCGACGAGGCCGATGTCGGTGGCGATGCCGTCGACGAGGACCGTCCGCCGGGTCGCGGTGAACAGATGGGCGTCCTCGCCGGTGATGCCGACGGCATAGGGGCCGTGCGCGTTGATGAGACCGACTAGTTCACGACCGACCTGACCGAAGAGGACCATCCGGGCGACGTCCATCACCTCGGGGGTGGTGACCCGGAAGCCGCCCTTGAATTCTCCTTGCAGGCCCAGTTTCTTCAGCATCGCCGAGATCTGCGGTCCGCCGCCGTGCACGACGACGGGGTGCATGCCGCAGGCGCGGAGGAACACCATGTCCGCGGCGAAGGCTTTCTTCAGTTCGTCGTCGACCATGGCGTTGCCGCCGTACTTGACGACGATCGTGGCGCCGGCGAGTTCCTGCAGCGCGGGAAGCGCTTCGGCGAGGACCTTCGCCTTCGCGAGGCCCGCGGCCGGATCGATCTGGGGTGCACCGAATTCCGGTGTGGTGTCGCTCATGACGAGTACGCCGAGTTCTCTTCGACGTAAGCGTGTGAGAGGTCCGTGGTCCGGACGGATGCCGAGGCGTCGCCGAGTTTCAGGTCGACCAGCACGTCGATGTCGGCACCGGAGAGGTCGACATCGCGTGCCCCCTCGACGCCGCAACCGTTCTCACACACGGGGGATCCGTTGAACGACACGGCGATCACGTCCGGATCGATCCGGACCGGGGACGCGCCGACCGTGGCCAGCACCCGGCCCCAGTTGGGATCTGAACCGAACAGTGCGGTCTTGACCAGTGAGTCGCGGGCCACGAACCGGGCGACGACCAGGGCATCGCCCTCGGTCCGTGCACCGGTGACGGTGACGGTGACCCGCTTGGTGACCCCCTCGGCGTCGGCCTGCATCTGGGCGGCCAGGTCGTCGCAGACCGCGAACACGGCCTCGTCGAGATCGGCCTGGTCGACCGGGATCTGGCTGGCACCCGAACTCAGCAGCAGCACGGTGTCGTTGGTGGACATGGAGCCGTCGATGTCGAGCCTGTCGAACGTCCGCTCGGTCGCCCGACGCAGGGCGGTGTCGAGCTGTTCGCTGGTGGCGGCGGCGTCGGTGGTCAGCACCACGAGCATCGTCGCGAGCGAGGGCGCCATCATCCCGGCGCCCTTGCCCATGCCGCCGACGTTCCATCCCTGGGGATGGTGCAGCGCAGCCTGTTTCGGCACGGTGTCGGTGGTCATGATGGCGTGTGCGGCGTCGGTGCCGCCGGTGAGTCCGCCGCCCATCTCCTGGACGATCTCGGTGACGCCGGCGAGGACCTTGTCCATCGGGAGGCGGTCACCGATCAGCCCGGTCGAGCAGACGGCCACCTCGACGGCGCCGGTGCTGGTCCCCCAGTTGCTCAACGCCTCCGCGACGGCCTCGGCCGTCTTGTGGGTGTCCTGGAATCCGCCGGGCCCGGTGCACGCGTTGGCACCGCCCGAGTTGAGGATCACCGCGCGCAGCTTGCCGGTGGTGAGAACCTGCTGGGACCACAGGACGGGTGCGGCCTTGACCTGGTTGCTGGTGAAGACGCCGGCGGCCGAGTAATCCGGGCCCTCGTTGAACACGAGGGCGAGGTCGGGATTGCCGGACACCTTGATACCGGCCGCGATCCCCGCAGCACGGAAACCCAGCGGCGCGGTGACGCCCTGTTCGCGGACGAGCCGCGGGGTGTCGCCGGGGGCCCCGCCCTCGATGCGCTCCGGATCCGGTTGTGCGTCCTGGATTCCGGTTCCCTCGACGCCTGTCATGGTGCAACTCCCACGGTGCTCAGTCCCTCGTTCTCTGTCCAGCCCAGCGCCAGGTTCATCGACTGGACCGCGGCGCCGCCGGTCCCCTTGGTCAGGTTGTCCACCGCGCCGACGACCACGAGGGTCTGGGCGCGCTCGTCGACGGTCACCCCGAGCTGGACGGCGTTGGAACCGATGACCGAACCGGTGGCCGGCAGGCGGCCGTCCGGCAGGACATGGATGAATTCCTCGTCGGCGTAGGCCTTTTCGTAGACCGCGCGGACCTCGTCGCCGGTCACGGTGGTCCGTGCGGTGCACGTCGCGAGGATGCCCCGGGCCATCGGCGCCAGGATCGGGGTGAACGAGACGGTGACGGGCTGCTGCGCCGCTTCCGACAGCGCCTGCGAGATCTCCGGGGTGTGCCGGTGGACGCCGCCGACGCCGTAGGCCCGGGCGGACCCGATGACCTCGGACGCGAGCAGGTCGACCTTCGGCGAACGCCCGGCGCCCGACGCGCCGCTGACCGCGACCACGGTCACATGCGGCTCGGCCAGGCCGGCCGCGATCGCCGGGAGCAGCGACAGGATCGACACCGTCGGGTAGCAGCCCGGAACGGCGATCCGGCTGGCGTCCTTGAGGACCTCACGATTACCGGGAAGCTCGGGCAGGCCGTACGGCCAGGTGCCTGCATGATCCCCGCCGTAGTAGGAGGTCCAGTCGCCGGCGTCGCGCAGCCGGAAGTCGGCGCCGCAGTCGATGATCAGCGTGGTCGGCGGCAGGGCGTCGGCGATGACCGCCGATGCACCGTGCGGCAGGCCCAGGAAAACGACGTCGTGGCCGCTCAGGATCTCCGGGGTGGTCTCCTCGAGAACCCGATCTGCCAGCGGCAGCAGGTGTGGATGGTGGGACCCGAGCGTGGTGCCGGCGTTGCCGCCGGCAGTCAGCGCACCGATCTCGAGCTCACCGGATCGCAGACGGGGATGCCCGCACAGGAGTCGGAGGATCTCACCACCCGCGTAGCCGCTCGCGCCGGCCACTGCCACTTTCACACCGCTGGTTGAGCTTGTCGAAGCCATGCAATCATTATGCACCGGCATGCAAATCAATACATAAACGGGGTGGCCCCTATGGGCGTCTGCCCCCGCGTGTCAGCGGAGGCGGGCGCCCACCCGTTCGGCAGCGGCGTCGACCGCGGCCATCTTCGCGGCGTTGGCCTCGTCCTCGGTCAGCGTACGGTCGTTCGCGCGGAAGCGCAGCGAGAACGTCAGCGACTTGTTGCCCTCACCGACCTGCTCACCGGTGAAGACGTCGAACAGTGCGATGTCCTCGAGCAGCTCACCCGCACCGTCGCGCAGCGCCGACCGGACCTCGGCCGCCGGCACGTCGGCCGCGACCACCACGTTGACGTCCTGCAGGACGGCCGGGAAGACCGACACCGCCGGAGCGGGCAACACCTCGCGGAGCGGCAGGGCGTCAATGTCGATCTCGACCGCGCACGCACGCTTGGGCAGGTGGGCGCGTTCGAGAACCGTCGGGTGGAGCTCGCCGGCGAAACCCACCGTGCGTCCCTCGACGGTCAGGCGGGCGCAGCGACCCGGATGCCACGGCCGGTGATCGGCAGCGGAGAGTTCGACCTCCACTCCTGCAGCACGCGCGATCGTGCGAGCCGCCTCGAAGGCGTCGAGGTGGTCGGCGGCGCGTCCCGGACCCCATGGCCCCGCGGGGTCGCGCAGGCCGGTCAGGACGATGCCGACGTGCAGCGGCTGGTGCGGCAACGAGGCGTCGAGTGCCGCGATGTCCGCATCGGTGGGACGCCGCGTCACGTCGAGCGCGGGAACAGGTGCGACGTGGTCACCGGCGATGACGACCTGGCCGATGGTGAACAGCGACAGGTCACGTTGACCACGGGCAATGTTGCGCGCGGCCATCTCGAGGAGGCCGGGCAGCAGCGTCGTGTTGAGTTCGGGCCGGTCCGACTCGAGCGGGTTGAGGACCTTCACGGTTCGGCGGCGCTCGTCGTCGGCGGGCAGATCCCAGAGGTCGAAGACCCCGGCCGGCATGAACGGGTACGGGAGGACCTCGACATACCCATCGAGGGCGAGGGTCCGTCCGACGCTGCGCCGACGACGCTGCTCCGATGTGAGACCGGTGCCGCCGGGTGCGCGCGGCACGACGGCCGGGATGTCTTCGAGGCCCTCAAGGCGCAGCACCTCTTCGACGAGGTCGGCGCGCTGCTTGAGGTCGGGACGCCACGACGGCGGGACGACATCGAGGGGATCGGTGCCGGTGACCACGCAGCCCACCTCGGTGAGACGTGCGGCGGTGGTGCCTGCCGGGTAGCCGATGCCGGCGACGCGGTCGGGCTCGTCGGCGGCGATGGTGATCGCCGACGGGGGCGGGGTCGCGACGCGCGCCTCCGACAGCGGCGAGGAGATGGTGCCGCCGGCGATCTCGACGATGAGCTGGGCGGCGCGATCGGACGCGACCGCGGTGATCTCCGGGTCGACGATGCGCTCGAAGCGCTTGCTGGCCTCGGAGGTCAGCTTGTGACGTTTGCCGGTGCGGAACACGCGGACGGGGTCGAAGGTCGCCGACTCGAGCAGCACGGTGGTCGTCGAGTCACCCACCTCGGTGGCGCCGCCGCCCATGACGCCGGCGAGGGCGATGGGACCGGTCTCGTCGGCGATGACGACGTCCTCGGGGTCGAGCACGCGGTCGACCTCGTCGAGGGTGCGCAGCTTCTCCCCCGGCTTCGCCGACCGCACGGTGACGGTGCCGGTGATGCGGTCGGCGTCGAAGGCGTGCAGCGGCTGACCGAGTTCGATCATGACGTAGTTGGTGACGTCGACGATCGCCGAGATCGGCCGGATACCCGCGACCATGAGACGCTTCTGCATCCACCACGGCGAGATCGCCTTCGGGTCGACGCCGGTGATCACGCGCGCGGTGTAGCGGGTGGCGCCGGAGCCGTCCTCGATGGCGACGGGCCACGGCGTGCCCTCTGCGATCACATCGGCTTCAACGACACCCGGGTCGACGAAGGGAACCTCGAAGCTGCTCGCCAGTTCGCGGCCGAGACCGCGGATCGAGAAGGCGTAACCGCGGTCGGGGGTGACGTTGACGTCGATGGCGGCGTCGTCGAGTCCGAGGACCTCGCGGGCGTCGGCGCCGGGCTCGGCGGTGCCGGGGGCCAGCACCAGGATGCCGCTGTGGTCGTTGCCGATGCCGAGCTCGGAGACCGAGCAGATCATGCCGTCGGAGACGCGGCCGTAGGTCTTGCGCGAGGCGATCTCGAAGGGACCGGGCAGCACGACGCCGGGCAGTGCGGCGACGATCAGGTCACCCTCGGCGAAATTCCGGGCGCCGCAGACGATCCCGCGCGGCTCCGACTCGCCGACCTCGACGGTGCAGAAGCGGATCGGCTTCTTGAACTCGGTGAGCTCCTCGATCGTCTCCACGCGACCGATCACCAGCGGGCCGGTGATCTCCGGGAACTTCTCGATGTCCTCGATCTCGAAACCGACGCGGACGAACCCCGCATCGATCTCCTCGGTGGTCGCCGACCACTTCGGATCGCCCGAGCGCAGGACCTCGGTGTACCAGGACTGGGGTGCACGCACTGTGTATCAACTACTTTCGTCGCGTCGTGGAAGTCTGAGGATGCTCGCCGGGCCGGTCAGGCGGCCGGACCGAATGGGAGGGTGAACCGGATGTCGCCCTCGACCATGTCGCGCATGTCGGAGATGTCGTTGCGGAACTGCAGGGTGCGCTCCAGGCCCATGCCGAAGGCGAAGCCGGAGTAGACGTCCGGGTCTATTCCGCTGGCGCGCAGCACGTTCGGGTTGACCATGCCGCAACCGCCCCACTCGACCCAGCCGGGTCCGCCCTTCTTGGCCGGGAACCAGACGTCGACCTCGGCCGACGGTTCGGTGAACGGGAAGTACGACGCACGCATCCGGGTGGTGGTCTCCGGTCCGAACAGCGCACGGGCGAAGGTCTCGAGGGTGCCGCGCAGGTTCGCCAGCGTCAGACCCTTGTCGACCGCGAGTCCCTCGATCTGGTGGAAGACCGGCGTGTGGGTGGCGTCGAGCTCGTCGGTGCGGAAGGTGCGACCGGGGCAGGCCACGTAGATCGGCAGGTCGCGGTTGAGCATCGAGCGCACCTGGACTGGCGAGGTGTGTGTGCGCAGCACCTGGCGCGAGCCCTCGGGCGCGATGTAGAAGGTGTCCTGCATGGAGCGCGCCGGGTGATCCGGCAGGAAGTTGAGGGCGTCGAAGTTGTGGTGCTCGGTCTCGACCTCGGGCCCCTCGGCGATCTCCCAACCCATGGCGACGAAGACGTCGGCGACCTGCTCGGCGATCACGGTGATGGGATGACGGGCGCCGACCGGGCGACGACCGCTGGGCAGCGTCACGTCGACCGATTCGGCGACGAGGACCGCCGCGTCACGTTCGGCCTCGAGGGTCGCGGTCCGCGATTCCAGCGCCGCGGTCACCCGACCCCGAACCTGGTTCACGAGCTTGCCGGCCTCCGAACGCTGCTCCTTCGGCAGGCTGCCGAGGGCGCGCCGGGCCAGTGCGATCGGCGACCGGTCGCCGAGGTGCGCGGACTTCGCCGCGGACAGCTGCTCGAGATCGGCCGCCGCCTCGAAGGCCTCGACGGCCGACGTCGCCGCCGCCTCGAGGTCGTCGGGTCCGGGGAATACCGTTTCGTCGGCGGAAGTGGCCACGGTCGGCGAGCTCCTCATGCGTGGGTCGGTGGGTGGACGGCGTCGTCGTCACGCGGAGGGCTGGTCGAGCGCGGGAGAACCGGCTCGAGGCGACCGTCAACGGCGGCGATGACTCCCATCGAGGGTAGTCGACCGCCGCGAGGCGCTGACCTGCAGGGAGGCGTCGCCTCCGGGAAGTGCGTCCGCTCCGCGACGCGGTGCGGGCCGAAGAGCGAGGACACGAGCCGTCACCGCGCATCCGATCCCGGCGATCAGCCACATGCGGCCGCCCCCGAGCAGCCCGTACCGCGACACCATCAGGACGGCGACACCGAGGCACACCAGGACGCCCGCCAGGGTCACGTCCCGCACGCGTCCGGCACGGCGGGCGGCCGGGTCGTCCCACCACGGGATCGACCGGTTCTCCAACGGAGACAGCATCGCGACGACGGGAACCATCAGGGCGAGGAGCAGCATCGTCTGCAGTCCGACGACGATCGGGAACGACGCGGAGTGCACGTCGGCGCGATCCAGGCCCGAGGCCGCGCCCAGGACGATGACCGCGGCGAGGACCGGGAGGTGCCAGAGATACAGCGTCATCGCACCACGGTTGCCGAGGACTACCCACCACCAGACCCGCGGACGGTCGGCGATGCTCACCAGTACTCGACGCACCGCGATGGCGCCCGCGCACAGCACGATCGCGTGACCCGCGAGAAGCAGGCTGGGCGGGCTCATGTTCGACAGCTGCTGGCCCGGCACCGTGACGAGGGAGACCTCATACGGACCCCACTGCACGAGCCCGGCGTCGAGGATCAGGGCGCCGATCGCCACGGCCGCCGCGGTTCCCGGACGTAGGATTCGCCGCGCGTAGGCGACACCGAGTACAGCCGGGATCGTCCAGACGGTGAGGAAGTTCAGGTAACCGAGCCACGACGGCCCGTGGTCGAGTCGGACGGCGTCGATCAGTGCCGTACTCCCCCAGCAGGTTCCGAGTGCGATCGCCACCTGGAGAGATGTGCGGATCCGCTGCAGCAGTGGGACGACGGCCAGCACGAGCAGGTACGCACCGAGGAACCAGAGCAACTGCACCCCAAGGCGTGCGACGACATCGGCCGCGGCGTCGAGGCCGGCCGTCGTCAGTCCGGCCAGCACGACGAGTACGACTCCGAGGTACCAGCCGAGCGGCCGAAGAAGACGCTGGGTACGCGTGAACAGCCAGTGCCCGGCTGACGGGGTGTCGCCGGGAGCCCGGGACATCCAGCCGTGCGTCGACGCCGCGGCCCCCGCGAAGAAGAACAGCGGCAGCACCTGGAGCAGCCAGGTGGCCGGCTGCAGGATCGGCACATCCCCGAGTGTGTTGCCGAGGTGGATCGCGCCGTCGGACGTGTCGACGGTCAGCATGATCGAGTGACCGGCGACCACCACGAGCAGCGAGCAGATGCGGATGAGGTCGATGACCCGATCCCGGTCTCCGGTGAGGGCGGCCAGCTCGAGTGGTGTCGGCAGACTCCCGGACTTCCGGCGGGGTGACGTCGTGAGCATGCGTCGAGTGTCGCCGGGTACGCGCCGCCGGACCTGAGCAGAATTACTCGGTCGGGGTCGGCAATCCCCGCAGCCCCGCTCCGCGATCCGCCGCCGAAAGCCACCCCCGAAACCCGCCCCCGGAATCCGCCCTCCAGAGGCGGGCCGGCGACACACTGTCGTCGGTCGACTTCTGGAGGGCCGATCTCAGGGGCGCTTTTCAGCTGGTCGGGGTGTGGGCGCGAACAGCAACGGTCCCGGCACCATGCGTGCCGGGACCGTTGTCGGGAGAGCTACTTGCCGAAGCCGGCGCGCTTGAGGGCGTCGGCCATCGCACCGCTGGGCGCGGGCCTGCGGTCGTTGCGGTTGCTGCCGCCCGCGCGGTTGCCCGGGTTGCCGCGACCGCCCTGGCCGCCCTGACCACCGCGCTGATCGTTGCGGCGCTGACCACCACCGCGATTGCCGCCGTTGTCGCTGCGGGGCACACGGGCGCCGCCCTTGCCGCCGGTGTTGCCGGCACCTGGCTCGTCGTCGAGGCGCAGGGACAGGCCGATCCGCTTGCGTTCGACGTCGACGTCCATGACCTTCACCTTGACGATGTCGCCGGACTTCACGACCTCGTGCGGGTCGGAGACGAAGCGGTGGGCCATGGCCGACACGTGCACCAGGCCGTCCTGGTGGACGCCCACGTCGACGAAGGCACCGAAGGCCGCCACGTTGGTGACCTGACCTTCCAGCACCATGCCCGGTGTGAGGTCGGAGACCTTCTCGATACCGGCGGCGAAGGTCGCGGTCTTGAACTCCGGGCGCGGGTCGCGACCCGGCTTGTCGAGCTCGGCGATGATGTCGATGACAGTCGGACGACCGAAGGTCTCGTCGACAAAGTCGTCGGGACGCAGCTTGGTGAGGGTCGCGGTGTCGCCGATCAGCGAGCGGACGTCGGTGCCGACCTTGTCCAGAATCCGGGTGACGACCGGGTAGGCCTCCGGGTGCACGCTGGACGCGTCGAGCGGGTTGTCGCCGTCGGTGATCCGGAGGAAGCCGGCACACTGCTCGAACGCCTTGGGTCCGAGGCGCGGGACATCGGTGATCTGCTTGCGGCTGCGGAAGGCGCCGTTCGAGTCACGATGCGCGACAATCGATTCCGCAAGTCCGGCGGTGATTCCGGACACGCGGGACAGCAGCGGCACCGATGCGGTGTTCACATCCACACCCACCGCGTTCACCGCGTCCTCGACCACGGCACCGAGCGAGCGTGCGAGCAGCGTCTCGGAGACGTCGTGCTGGTACTGCCCGACGCCGATCGACTTGGGATCGATCTTCACCAGTTCGGCGAGCGGATCCTGCAGGCGGCGGGCGATCGACACCGCACCGCGGATCGACACGTCGAGGTCGGGCAGTTCCTTCGACGCGTATGCCGACGCCGAGTACACCGAGGCGCCCGCCTCCGACACGACGACACTGGTCGGCGGCTTCTTGCCGGAGTCCTTGATGGCGGCGATCAGTTCGCCGGCCAGCGCATCGGTCTCGCGGGATGCGGTGCCGTTGCCGATCGCGATCAGGTCGACGCCGTGCTTCTGGACGAGCGCTCCCAACACCGCGAGCGCGCCGGCCTTGTCGCGGCGCGGCTCGTGCGGGTAGATGGTGGCGGTGTCGACGACCTTGCCGGTCTCGTTTACCACGGCGACCTTCACACCGGTCCGCAGGCCGGGGTCGAGTCCCATCGTGGTGCGGGCACCGGCGGGTGCGGCCAGGAGGAGGTCCTTGAGGTTGGTCGCGAAGACCGCCACCGCATCGGCCTCGGCGGCCTGGCGCAGCCGCATCCGGACGTCGAGGGAGAGTCCGACGAACAGTTTGGTGCGCCACGCCCAGCGCACGGTGTCGGCGAGCCAGCGGTCGGCGGGACGGCCCTGATCGGAGATCCCGAACCGCGCGGCGATGCGCTGCTCGTACGGACCGGGTCCGGCCGGGCGGTCGGCCGCCTCCGGATCGGCGTCGAGGGTGACCGACAGGATCTCCTCGCGCTCCCCGCGCAGCACGGCGAGCACCCGGTGCGACGGGATCGAGGTGAAGGGCTCGGAGAAGTCGAAGTAGTCGGCGAACTTGGCGCCGGCCGACTCCTTGCCCTCGCGCACCGCGGTCCGCAGCACGCCGGTCTGCCACATCAGTTCACGCAGTTCACCGACCAGGTCGGCATCCTCGGCGAACCGTTCGACGGCGATCGCGCGCGCACCGTCGAGCTGCTCGGCGGTGAAGGTCGACGGGTCGGTGGTCGGGTCCGACAGGAGGGCGTCGGCCACCGGCTCGTGCCCGGCCTCGCGGGCGATCTGGGCCTTCGTGCGGCGCTTCGGCTTGTAAGGCAGGTAGATGTCCTCGAGGCGGGCCTTGGTGTCGGCCGCGAGGATTCGTGCGTCGAGTTCGGGGTCGAGCTTGCCCTGGGCGGCAATCGACTCGCGGACCGACTGACGCCGGGCCTCGAGGTCGCGGAGGTAGCCGAGACGCTCGTCGAGGGTGCGCAGCTGGGCGTCGTCGAGACCGCCGGTGACCTCCTTGCGGTACCGGGCGACGAACGGGACCGTCGACCCGCCGTCGAGCAGTTCGATCGCGGCCCGGACCTGACCGACGCCGACGCCGAGTTCGGTGGCGATCGCCGACGCGATGCGGCTGTTCACGACTGCGGGGTCGGGAGCGGGCACCGTCTGCGGGGTCGCGGCCTCCGATGGGGCGGGAACTGCGGGAGCGGACTCGGGCTGGGGCGCGGAGGCGGGTGACACGGTTTCTGACACGATCGCCGACCCTACCGGCCGCCTCGGACAGCTGTCAGCCGCGACCCACCGCCTTGTGGACGCGCGCACTCTCGTACAGACAGATCGCCGCCGCGGCGGCGACGTTCAGGCTCTCGGCGCGTCCGCGGATGGGGATGGACACCCGGTGGTCGGCGGCCGTCTGGATGCCGGCGGGCAGCCCGTGGGCCTCGTTGCCGAAGAGCCAGCCGATCCGGCCGGACAGCACCTCGGCGGCGTGGTCGAGGTTCACCTCACCGTCGGCGGCGGTCGCGAGCAGCGAGATGCCGGCGTCGGAGATGGCATCGAGACCCTCGGTCAGGGTGCGCTGCCGCACCACCGGCACGGTGAAGACACTGCCGGCGCTCGCGCGGACACATTTCCCGTTGTGGGGATCGACCGCGTCACCGAGCAGCACGACGGCGTCGGCGCCCATCGCGTCGGCGCATCGGATGAGCGTTCCGGCGTTCCCGGGTTCCCGAGGTTCGACGGCGATCGCGAGCAGCCGCGGCTCGTCGGCGAGAACGGTCTCGAGCGGCACGTCGAGGAGCGGGCAGACGGCGAAGATCCCGGGCGGGGTCGAGGTCTCCGCGAGCTTCGACGCCGCTCGAGCAGAGATGACGAGAACCGGGACGCCGGCCGACTCGGCGGCATCGGTGATCTCCCGATGCCGGAGTCGGTCCTCGTCGGCGACCAGCACGACCTCGGCGCGTTCGACCGCGAGAGCCGAGGACACCGAGTTGGCCCCCTCGGCGAGGAAACGCCCCTGCTCGCGCCGCTCGGCAGCGCGATGGAGCTTTGCATACGACACGACCCGCGAGGATCGCTCGGACAGGATCTCCGTCATCGGATCATCCCTCGGGCGACTCGCGGGTCGTGTGTGGTGTGGCGCAATCAGGCAGCCGGGGCGTTGACGTCAGCCGGCAGGGCCTTGCGGGCGACCTCGACCAGGCCGGTGAAGGCCTCGGGATCGGTCACCGCGATGTCGGCGAGCACCTTGCGGTCAACCTCGACACCAGCGGCCTTGAGGCCCTGGATGAAGCGGTTGTAGGTGATGTCGTTGGCGCGGGCCGCAGCGTTGATACGCGCGATCCACAGCTTCCGGAACTCACCCTTGCGGGCGCGACGGTCCCGGTAGGCGTAGGTCATCGAGTGGAGCTGCTGCTCCTTGGCCTTGCGGTAGAGGCGCGACCGCTGTCCGCGGTAGCCCTTCGAGGCCTCGAGGGTGGACCGACGCTTCTTCTGGGCGTTCACTGCCCTTTTCACGCGTGCCATGTGTTAAATCCTTTTGCTTGTCAGAGGTCTGGGTTCGCGCGCGTCAGATGTTCAGCAGGCGCTTGATGCGAGGGGTGTCGTTCTCGCTGACGACGGTGGTGCCGTCGAGACGACGGGTGCGCTTGGAAGGCTTGTGCTCCAGCAGGTGGCGGCGGTTGGCCTTCTGACGGACGATCTTGCCGCTGCCGGTCACCTTGAATCGCTTCGCGGTGCCCTTGTGGGTCTTGCTCTTAGGCATGTCTTTCCTTCTGTCGGGCGAACTCGGGCAGCCGAACCTGACCAGGTCCGGCTGGAATCCGGGTTCACGTCTCGTGATCTCGGCCGGGACGGGGCATGCACCCGCGTCCGGCCGAACGGCTCAGCTCTCGTCCGGCGCGTTCTTCGGGCCGCCGGAACGTTCGCGGCTCTCTTGCGCCTTCTGGCGGGTCTTCGCACCCTTGTGCGGGGCGAGGACCATCGTCATGTTGCGACCGTCCTGCTTGGCCGAGGTCTCGACGAAGCCGTAATCGGCGACATCGTTGCCCAGGCGCTGCAACAGGCGGTAGCCGAGCTCAGGACGGGACTGCTCGCGGCCGCGGAACATGATGGTCACCTTCACCTTCGACCCCGCCTCGAGGAACCGGACGACGTGACCCTTCTTGGTCTCGTAGTCGTGGTCGTCGATCTTGGGGCGGAGCTTCTGCTCCTTGATGACGGTCATCTGCTGATTGCGACGCGATTCGCGCTGCTTCTGGGCCGCTTCGTACTTGAACTTGCCGTAGTCCATGATCTTGCAGACCGGCGGACGGGCGTCGGGAGCCACCTCGACGAGGTCGAGGTCGGCTTCGTAAGCCAAGCGAAGCGCATCTTCAACACGCACGATGCCCACCTGCTCCGAGTTGGGTCCGACGAGTCGGACCTCAGGGACGCGGATGCGCTCGTTGATGCGGGTCTCAGTGCTGATGGGGCCTCCTAGTTCAATCCTGCAGTGGTAACCGTCGCGTCGTGGCGAGGGTCGTGTGCAGGAGAACGAGCGCAAACCTCAGCAAACGAGCCCCGGGACAGTGTCCGCGGGGCTCCGTTACCGACCGATTCTCTTCACTGCATCTCGAGGGCACAGCGCGGCCGATCTCTCCAGTCGCATCACGAGGATGCGATCTGCGACGATCGGCGTGAACCGGACCGTGCGACTGCGGCGAACTCGCCAGGCGAGGACTCGCGTCGAACGGTGGGAGCGGAACTCCACTTACGACCCCGGCGCATACCAGGGCGGTCGTGCTATGGGAGTCTAACAGCCATGGCCGAGAACCCCAATTCGTCACAAGCACCGACACCCCAGGGGGGTGCGACGGGCAGTGGCGCCGACATCGATGATGCGGCACGCACTGACTTCGACAACGTCCGTGACCTGGGAGATATTCCGGCCATCGAGGTCATCACCCGGTCCATCGTGATGCTCATGAGTGCCGCCGCCGAGAAGTTGGGCCTGGCCGAGGGCACCCCGGAGGACCGGATCGACCTGCCCGAGGCCCGCACCCTCATCACCGCGCTGGCCGGCCTCGTCGATGCGTCGAAGGCCGACCTCGGCATCCATGCCGCCCCGATCCGCGACGGCCTCAAGGGCCTGCAGCTCGCCTTCCGCGAGGCCAGCGCCTACCCGGACGAGCCCGGCGAAGGACCCGGCGAGAAGTACACCGGCCCGGTGCGGGCGCCGAAGAAGTAGGCGGACCTCGATACGCGGCGTCCTCGCTTCGCTCGGTCGTCGCTACTCGGCCGGCCGGCCGGGCGCGGGTCCCGCGTCGGTCGCTCGATCGTCGCCGGTCGGCCGGCAGGGCTCTGCTGGTTGAGCAGGTCAAGAGCGTAGCGACGAGCCGTGTCGAAACCACTAACCTGGACTCATGACGAATCCCGGAGAGTCCGACGCACCGAACACGTCCCCGTCGGACGACATCATCGATGCGGAGATCGTGCACACCGGCCCGGTTCCGGGAACCCTCCCCGACCCCGACTACACCGAGAGCGGTGTCCCGACCTTCGACTTCGTCCGCGACAAGATCGAGAACCGGATCACCACTGCGATCGGCTCCCAGGAACTCGCCGAGGCGAGTGCCGAAGGCCAGAGCGTCGACGAGATGATGCGCAAGCGCGACGAGGCCGCGAAGAAGCGGCTCGAGGAGATCCGCAAGTCGATGGGCCAATAGCCCAACCGTACGCACAATCGCCACTTCCGAGCAGAGGCGCTGGCTGTAACCAGCACTGCTGCAACGGA
Source organism: Gordonia metallireducens (assembly GCF_021245825.1). NCBI lineage: Bacteria > Bacillati > Actinomycetota > Actinomycetes > Mycobacteriales > Gordoniaceae > Gordonia > Gordonia metallireducens. The sequence goes on from NZ_JAJQJP010000020.1 coordinate 25,450, forward strand.
AGTGGCGATTCTGCTGTGGCTGTCAGCCGGCCGAGGCGACCGTCTCGTCGACCTCGAGGATCTCGGCGAGGAACTTGCCGGTGTGGCTGCCCGGGGCGACCGCGATGTCCTCGGGGGTGCCCTCGGCGACGACCGTGCCGCCGCCGCTGCCACCCTCGGGTCCCATGTCGATGACCCAGTCGGCAGTCTTGATGACGTCGAGGTTGTGCTCGATGGTGATGACCGTGTTGCCCTTGTCGACGAGGCCGTTGATCACCGCGAGGAGCTTCTTGATGTCCTCGAAGTGCAGGCCGGTGGTCGGCTCGTCGAGGATGTAGACGGTGCGACCCATCGACCGCTTCTGCAGCTCCGACGCCAGCTTCACGCGCTGCGCCTCGCCACCCGACAGGGTCGGGGCCGGCTGTCCGAGGCGGACGTAACCGAGACCGACGTCGTTGAGGGTCTTGAGGTAGCGATGGATCGAGGTGACCGGCTCGAAGAAGTCGGCGGCCTCCTCGATCGGCATGTCGAGAACCTCGGCGATGGTCTTGCCCTTGTAGTGGACCTCGAGGGTCTCGCGGTTGTAGCGGGCACCGTGGCACACCTCGCACGGGACGTAGACGTCCGGCAGGAAGTTCATCTCGATCTTGATCGTGCCCTCGCCGGTGCAGGCCTCACATCGGCCGCCCTTGACGTTGAACGAGAACCGGCCCGGCTGGTAGCCGCGCACCTTGGCCTCGGTGGTCGCCGCGAACAGGGTGCGGATCTTGTCGAAGACGCCGGTGTAGGTCGCCGGGTTGGAGCGCGGGGTGCGTCCGATCGGCGACTGGTCGACCTGGACGAGCTTGTCGAGGTTGTCGAGTCCCTTGATCCGAGTGTGGCGGCCGGGCACCTGACGTGCGCCGTTGAGCTTGTTGGCGAGCACTGTCGCGAGGATGTCGTTGACCAGCGTCGACTTGCCGGAGCCGGACACACCGGTCACCGCCGTCATCACGCCGAGCGGGAACGACACCTCGATCCCGCGCAGGTTGTGCTCACGCGCACCGACGACGGTCAGCTGACGCTTGCGGTCGATCGGCCGGCGGATCTCCGGGATCGGGAGTGAATCCCGGCCCGAGAGGTATGCACCGGTCAGCGACTGACGGTTCTTCAGCAGTTCCTTGTAGCTGCCGCTGTGCACGACGTGACCGCCGTGCTCACCGGCCCGGGGACCGATGTCGACGATCCAGTCGGCGGACCGGATGGTGTCCTCGTCGTGCTCGACGACGATCAGCGTGTTGCCCAGGTCGCGGAGTCGGGTGAGGGTCTCGATCAGTCGACGGTTGTCGCGCTGATGCAGACCGATCGACGGCTCGTCGAGGACGTAGAGGACACCCGCGAGTCCGGAGCCGATCTGCGTCGCGAGACGGATGCGCTGGGCCTCGCCACCCGACAGCGATCCGGCCGCACGCGACAGCGACAGGTACTCCAGTCCGACGTCGAGCAGGAAGCGGATGCGTGCCTGGACCTCTTTGAGCACGCGGCCGGCGATCGCGGCCTGACGCTCGTCGAGGTGGAGGTTGTCGAGGAAGTTCGCGCAGTCGGCGACCGACAGCGCACAGACCTCGGCGATCGACTTCGGGCCGTACTCGGGATGGTCGAGGGTGACCGCGAGGATCTCCGGACGCAGACGCGCACCCTGGCAGGCGGGGCACGGCACGTCGCGCATGTACCCCTCGTAGCGTTCCTTCATCTGCTCGGACTCCGTCTGGTCCATCCGCCGGGCGAGGAACGACATGACGCCCTCGAACTCGGTGTAGTACGAGCGGGTTCGTCCGTAGCGGTTGCGGAACTTCACGTGCACCTGGTGGTCGCTGCCGTTGAGCAACGCTCGACGAGCCTTGACCGGAAGCTTCTTCCACGGGGTGTTGATGTCGAAGCCCATCTGGTCGGCCAGACCCGACATCAGGCGCAGGAAGTAGTCTGCGTTGTGGCCGGTCGACCACGGCGCGATCGCACCCTCGGCGAGGCTCATCTCCGGGTCGGGCACGACGAGTTCCTCGTCGACCTCCTTGCGGATGCCGAGGCCGTCGCACTCGGGGCAGGCGCCGTAGGGCGAGTTGAACGAAAACGAGCGCGGCTCGAGGTCGTCGATCGCGATCGGGTGGGCGTTGGGGCACGCCATCTTCTCGGAGAACCGACGCTCGCGGTTCGGGTCGTCCTCTTCGAGGTCGACGAAGTCGAGCACGATGATGCCGTCGGCGAGCCGCAGCCCGGTCTCCACCGAATCGGTGAGACGCTGCTTGGCGCCGGCCTTGACGACGAGGCGGTCGACGACGACCTCGATGTCGTGCTTCTCCTGTTTCTTCAGCTTCGGCGGGTCGGTCAGCTGGTGGACGACGCCGTCGATGCGGGCGCGCGAGAAGCCCTGGGTCTGGAGTTCGGCGAAGAGGTCGACGAACTCGCCCTTGCGGGTTCGGACCACGGGCGCGAGGACCTGGAAGCGGGTGCCCTCCTCCATGGCGAGCACCTGGTCGACGATCTGCTGCGGCGTCTGCTTGGCGATCGCCTCGCCACAGATCGGACAGTGCGCCTTACCTGCGCGGGCATACAGCAGACGTAGGTAGTCGTAGACCTCGGTGATGGTGCCGACCGTCGACCGCGGGTTGCGGTTGGTCGACTTCTGGTCGATGGACACCGCCGGCGACAGACCTTCGATGAAGTCGACGTCGGGCTTGTCCATCTGACCGAGGAACTGCCGGGCGTAGGCCGAGAGCGACTCGACGTAGCGACGCTGGCCCTCGGCGAAGATCGTGTCGAAGGCGAGGGACGACTTGCCCGACCCCGACAACCCGGTGAACACGATGAGGCTGTCCCGGGGGAGGTCGACATCGATGCCGCGAAGATTGTGTTCGCGGGCACCTCGGACGATCAGACGATCAACCACTGCAGTCCTAACATTCTTTTCAAGTCAGAGTCTTCTCAAACTCACCGGGGCGCACGGGTGGCGCATGGGCACCGTAACGACGGGCACCGACAATTCTGTTCCGCATGCGTCGGCCCGGATGGGATTCGAGGCCCGCGGGCCGGACGATCGGTCTCGCCATCCGCGCATACACCATCGGACCGATAGTCCACGATACCCGCGCCCCGGCCACGCCCGACCGTCGCGAGCGTCACACACCGGACAAGCGGTGTCATAGCCTTGTCCCATGACTTCAGCGACACCGATCAGCGACTCCTACACCGGCGATCTCTCCGAGTCGAAGACCCCGCAGCGACGCACCCTGGACTCGGCCACCATCGTCAAACTGTCCGTCGGGTCGATGGACAACAACGTGTACGTGGTGACCTCGAAGGCCACCGGCGACCAGCTGATCATCGACGCCGCGAACGACGCAGACACGATCATCGCCACCCTCGACGCCATCGGCGGGAAGCCCGCACTGATCTTCACCACCCACCAGCACTTCGACCACGTGCAAGCCCTCGCCGCTGTTGCCGAGCACACCGGCGTCCCGACCGCTGCCGGCCGGTTCGACGCCCCTGAGTTGCCGGTCGCCCCGGATCGTCTCGTCGACGACGGCGACGTGATCGAGGTCGGCGACCTCCGCTTCGAGGCGATCCACCTCGTCGGCCACACCCCGGGCTCCATCGCCCTGGCCCTCACCGACGGCGACACCGTCCATCTGTTCACCGGCGACTGCCTGTTCCCCGGCGGCATCGGCAAGACCTGGAAGTCCGAGGACTTCGACACCCTCATCGAGGACGTCTCGACGAAGCTGTTCGACCGCTTCGGCGACTCGACCGTCGTCTACCCCGGCCACGGGAAGGACACCACCCTCGGCGCCGAGCGTCCGTCGCTGCAGGAGTGGCGCGAACGCGGCTGGTGACACCCCACAAACCCACCCCTTTTCCGTAAACTCGCCCCCTCACGACGGGGTGGGTTTACGGAAAAGGGGCGGGTTTGCTTCAGGTTTGGGCATGGGCCTCTCCGGTTACCTGACATCCGAAACGCTCTCCCGATCGTGACCTCGGTGCTCCCGAAGTTCCCGAACGGATCACGAAGAGTCGATTCACCTGCATGTATCCGAAGGGCGGGTAGCGTTGATCAGGCCAGAAATGCGCTGTACCCCGACGGATCTCGAACCGCACTCGATCGAAGAAGGTTGTGACCGATGATTCTCCGCCGTATCGCCCGCCCGCTCCTCGCATCTGCGTTCGTCGCCAGTGGCGTCGACGCCATCCGGAGCCCGAAACCGATCGCGCAGTCCGCGGCGCCGCTCGTCGACAAGGCGCGCACCGCTCTGCCCCAGGAGGTCGCGGACAAGGTCCCGGAGAACACCGAGACGCTGGTCCAGATCAACGCCGCGGCGCAGATCGGCGGCGGCATCCTGCTGGCGACCGGCAAGTTCCCGCGTCTCGCCTCGGTGGTCCTGGCCGGAACCCTGATCCCGACGACGGCCGCCGGCACGGACTTCTGGAACGAGGCCGACCCGGTCCGCAAGGAAGCCCAGCGCGACGCGTTCATCAAGAACGTCGGCCTGCTCGGCGGCGTGCTGCTGGCCGCGGTGGACACCGAGGGCAAGCCGTCGCTCGCGTGGCGCGGCAAGCAGAAGGCCAGTGCCGTCGCCGCAGCACTCCCGATCGGTGCCGCTGCCGGCCACTCGACCTGGGACACCCTCGTCGAGCGCGGCCATGAGGGCGCCGAGATCGTCGGCGAGCGGTCGGCCGAGGCCGGCGACCTGCTGAGCAAGGGCGCCCACGTGCTGTCCGAGCGTTCCGCGGAATGGACCTCCGAGGCCGCCGCCAAGTTCCGCGAGCACGCCCCCGAACTGGCCGAGTCCGCGCAGAAGCGTTCGCTCGAGATCGCGGAGCGGGCCGCCGACACCGCGGCCGAGGTCGCCGACCGTCTGCGCGACCGCGCCCCCGTTCTGGCCGACGCCGCCATCGTGCGTTCGTCGAACTTGGCCGACGCCGCGCTCGATCGCTCGTCGGAACTGGCCGAGACCGCACGCAAGCGCGGACCGAAGCTGGCCAAGCAGGCGCAGAAGCGCGCGAAGAAGGCCAAGAAGCAGGCCGCGAAGAACGCTCCGAAGTTCGCCGACGTCGCCCGCGACCGTTCTGCCGAGTTCGCCGACATCGCCCGGGATCGCTCGACCGGGTTCGCCGAACTCGCACGCGCCCGGTCGGCCGAGCTCGCCGAGTCCGCCCGGCATCTCGCGGCCGCCGCCGAGGAGACCGCGGCGCACACCGCAGACGAGGGTCGCAAGCGTTGGCGCAAGGCGCGCGGCTGACCGTCCTGCCCGGTAGCCCGATGCGAGGACGACGCTGAGCACCACCGACAACCACACGGACGCGGCACACCCACCAGAGAACTACCCCTGGGTGTCCGCGTCCGTTGTGGTCGAGCGGGACCCACAGTCTGCTCCCCCACCCGGTACGCGCCTGGTGGTGGCCGTCGGCTCGAACGCGGCGCCGAGCGTGTTGCGCCGCAAGCTCGGCCACCTCGACCCCACCGGCGTCCTGCACCTGACGCGGGTACGGGTCGCCAACATCACAGTCGGTCATTCCGCCCACGTCGCGGTTCGCGGATACGTTCCCGCGGCACCCGTCCGCGCAGGTCACGGCACCGTGGAGACGGTGGCCGCCTGGCTCTCACCCCCGCAGACCGAGGCGCTGGACCTCACCGAACCCAACTACGATCGACGGACAGTGAACACGCACGACCATCCCCTGATTCTCGGTGACCCTCGGCTGCCCGCCGACGCTCCCGCCACTCCGGACGAGTTCGACATCTACGTGTCGCGTCACGGAGTCCTCGCCGACCCCGCGACCCACACGCCGCTGCCGTTCGGCACCCAGGCCGGCGTGTTCGGCTGGCTGCAGCGGCATCTCGACGACCCTGCCCTGCGAGGCACGGCGGCCGAGGTCTGCGCACGACTGGCGACCGGCGATCACGCGACCCGGATGACGGGGCAGATCAGGGATGCCCGACTGTCATGGACGGCGTGGCCCGTCGACGCGCGAGGAGTTGTGCAGTGACCGCACTGTCCCCCGACACCGACCCTCGGATCAGCGAGGAACAGGAACACCTCGACCGCGTCTACGGTCGTCTCGACCGGATGCGCCAGACCACACAGCGCCGCCTGTCCTCGACCCTGAGCGAGCGCGGTGGGACCCCGCAAGCACTCTCTGAGCGCGAGTCCTACGAACGGATGTACAACGAGGATCTCGCGAAATTCGATGCCGCCGAACACAATCTGTACTTCGGCCGCCTCGACCTCGACGACGGTGAGATCCGGCGGATCGGGCGAATCGGCGTCCTCGACGACGGCCTCGGTGACGACGGTACGCACGACCACACCGCGACCGACGCAACGCTGCTGCTCGACTGGCGTGCACCGCTCGCGCGTCCCTTCTACCTCGCCACCCCGGCGGCGCCCGAGGAGGTCGCCCGCCGTCGCCACATCCGGACCCGCAGTCGCAAGGTCCGGGGGGTCAGTGACGAATCGCTGACCGCCGGCGATGCCCTCCTCGACGACTTCGGCCACGGCGACGTCGTCAACGAATCCGCCCTCGTCGCCGCGCTGAACGCGGCGCGGACCGGCGAGATGACCGACATCGTCGAGACCATCCAGCGGGAGCAGGACCTCATCATCCGGTCGACGCACCGGGGTGTGACGGTCATCCAGGGCGGGCCGGGCACCGGCAAGACGGCCGTCGCGCTGCACCGCGCCGCCTACCTGCTCTACACACATCGCGAGGTTCTCTCGCGCAGCGGCATTCTCATCATCGGACCCAACGACGACTTCCTCAGCTACATCGGTCAGGTCCTGCCGTCGCTCGGTGAGTCCGGCGTACTTCTCTCGACGATCGGCGACCTGTTCCCCGGCGTCCGGGCCCGCAGTGAGGACCCGCGTGTCACCACCGGGGTGAAGGGCGCCCTGCGGATGGTCGACGTCCTCAAACGTGCGGTGCGGGCCAAGCAGTCCCTGCCGTCCCGGCCGGAGCCGGTCGATTTCGACAGCTACCGGGTCGAGATCGACTCCGAACTGGTCAAAGCCGCACGGGCCAAGGCCCGTTCGACACGGCGTGCCCACAACCAGTCGCAGAACGCCTTCCTCAAGGCCGGTCTCGCCGAACTCGCCCGGCGCCATGCCTCGACCATCGGTTCCAGTCTGCTCGACGGTTCGCAGTTGCTGAGCCCTGCCGACATCGCCGACATCCGCGACGACATGAGCCAGGACCCCGACATCCGTGCCGCGCTGCTGAAGTTCTGGCCGACCCTGACGCCGCAGGACATGCTGCGCGAGTTGCTGACCGACGAACGCGCCATCCGTAGGGCCACGCCCGGCTGGTCGGACGACGACCGGGCAGCGCTGCTGCGGAAACCGCGCACCTTCTCCACCACCGGGGAGGACTTCTCCCCCGCCGACGTTCCGCTACTGGACGAGCTGGCCGAACTCATCGGATACGGCACCGACGACGCCGAACGCGCCGAACGTGCACGCTGGCGGCGCCAGCTCGCCGAGGCGCAGGATGCTCTCGACATCCTGACCGGGTCGGCCCCACAGGATCTCGAGGACGAGCTCGATCCCGAGATCCTGATGGCCTACGACCTGATCGACGCCGAACAACTGGCGTCGCGACAGACCGAGACCCGACGCGCCACCACCGCCGAGCGCGCCTACGGCGACCGCACCTGGACCTTCGGTCATGTGATCGTCGACGAGGCGCAGGAGCTCTCGCCGATGGCATGGCGGATGGTGATGCGCCGCATCCCGAACCGGTGGATGACCATCATCGGTGACACCGCCCAGACATCCGACGAGGCGGGTACCCGGTCGTGGGGTGAGGTCCTCGAGCCGTACGTCGCGAAGCGATGGCAGTTCAAGGAACTATCGGTGAACTACCGCACGCCCAGCGAGATCATGACCTATGCCGCCCGTGTCCTCGACGAGATCGGCAACGGCGAGACCGCGCCGACCTCGTTGCGCAGCAACGGTATCGAGCCGGTGGCTATCCCGGTGGACGACACCGGTGACGCGGATGGCATCGCGGCCGGAGTACTCCACGCCGTCGATCTCGCCGAACCCGACGGACTCACGGCCGTCGTCGTCCCCGACACGCTGGTCGATGTGGTGGCCGCCGCTCTGGACCCGGACGCGTTCGATGCGAAGGGTGTGGAGGCGCCGAAGGTCTACACGGTCCGGACCTGCAAGGGGCTCGAGTTCGACACCACGATCGTGGTCGAGCCGGCAACGATCATCGCCCAGTCACCGCGCGGTCTCAGCGACCTGTACGTCGCACTGACCCGTGCCACTCAGCGTCTGGTGGTCGTGCACGACGAGCCGCTGCCCGCGGTGCTGGCGGATCTGCCTGCCGTCACCGACGCCGCGACTCCGCGTCGCTGATCGCTGCGTCGATCCGCGGTCCGAACTCCGACAGGGCGTCGCTGCCGACGATGCCGAGATGGTCGGTGTCGATGTCGATCCGCGTGACGCCACCGCCCAGGTAGGGCGCCCAGCGGTTCGGGCCCGCGTCCGCCGAGCCCTCGGTGTCGCTGTCGGCGGCGACGATGAGCATGGTGTCGCCGTCGTACGGTCGCGGCCGGTGCGAGATCGTGCGCTCGGCAGAACTCGTCATGCGCGTCAGCATCCGGTCGAAGGACTCCGCATCGAGCAATCCGAGTCCGGTGACCTTGTCCCGGATCGCGACGGCGATCGTCTCCGGCGCAACCGATCCCGCGTCGTCGGGGTCGACGAGCTCGTCGACGTCGATGACCTCACGCCAACCGCCGAGCAACTCCGAGGCCAGCTCTCGGGCGTCGATGTCCACCGACATCTCCCCCTCGTCCGTCCAACTCGTCGCCAGCTCTACGTCGTCGGCCGGGTAGCTGTCGAGCAGCCCCAGGAATCCGACGTCCTCGCCGCGCAACCGCAGTTCGACGGCCATCTCCTGCGCGATCAGGCCACCGATCGACCACCCCAGCAGGTGGTACGGCCCCTCGGGGGCGATGCGTCGGATCTCGTCGACGTAGCGAACGGCGAGATCGTGCACCGTGGCGTCGGGGAGATCGCCGGCCACCACATACGGATCCTGGAGTCCGTACACCGGCCGGTCGTCGAGATGGGGTGCGAGACCGCCGAACAGCCACGCCAGTCCGTCGGCGGGATGCACACAGAACACCGGGTTCCGTGAGCCCTCACGGCGCAGCGGTACGACGACGCCGCCGTTCTTCGGGTCGGCCGCGACTGTTTCGGCGGATTCCGGTTCGAGGTGTGCGGCCAACCGAGCGCCGAGGTCGCGAGGGGTGGGTCCGGCGAACACCCAGGCGACCTCGACCGGGATGCCCGTACGGCGACGGAGTTCGGCGACGAGACGGACCGCGGACAGTGACGTCCCACCGACGTCGAAGAATCCCTGGGCCGCGCTCGTGACCGCGACCCCGGTGACCGTGGACATGCACTCGGCGACGAGCTCCTCCCACTCCCCGGCCGGCGCCACCGGCTGCTCCGCGGCGTGTGCGTTGTGAGCGGTCTCCCGAATCACCGCCGACATCTGCGCGTGGTCGGGTCGTCCGTCGTCCCCGACGGGGATCTCGCCGACGATGGTCAGGACCGACGGGACACAGTGCGGTGCGATGACTTCGACGGCAGCGCGACGTAGATCATCAGCGGTGATGGTGTCGGTGGTGATGCCTTCGTGGTCGGCGCTCACCCATCCATGGATCTCGACACCGTCGTCGCTCGGGACAGCGACGACACCGCTCGCTCGCACACCGTCGAGTTCGGCGAGGGCCGTCTCGACCAGGTCGAGATCGACGCGCAGCCCGCGTAGCCGGACCTGACGGTCGAGCCGGCCGAGGACCTCGATCCCCGGTTTCGCGCCGTCATCCAGCCACCGTGCGAGCACACCCGTCGACTGGCCGTCGTGGCGCAGTTCGCCGGGGATTCGGGCCGGCAACGCCCGCCCGGCGGTGTCGACGACGACCGCACCCGGCGCACCCTCGGTACTGAGTCGACGACGATCGTCCTCGGTCACCAACTCGATCTCACCCAGCAGGGTGGTGGCCGGTTCGTCCGTCGTGATCGCATCGATGATCCGCTCGAAGACATCGCGGAACACCGCGACCGTCGCCGGCTCGAAGAGCGCTGCTGCGTAGTCGATCTCGCCGGTGATCACCATCCCGTCGCGGGTCGTGGTCTCCGCGAGCCCCAGTGTGAGGTCCACCTTGGCCGGCGGGGGTCCGGGGTCGACGGGCTGCGCGCGGAGACCGTCGGCGATCTCCGACGGCACCGCAAACCGGTCGGTGTGTCCGGCAGAGGTGTCGGCCAGGTAGTTGATCATGACCTGGACGAGCGGGGCGTGCGCGGTGGACCGGACGGGCGTGAGGCGCTCGACGAGCGTCTCGAACGGGATGTCCGCGTGGGCGAAGGCCGCCGCATCGGTGTCGCGTACCTGATCGAGCAGATCGGCGACGGTGTCATCGGTTCCGACCCTCGTGCGCAGGACGACGGTGTTGATGAACATGCCGATCATGCGCGTCGTCGCGGCCTGCCCACGACCCGACACCGCGGCCCCGATACTCACGTCGTCGACATCGGCGAGTCTGGCGAGCGCCGCGGCGAAGGCGGCGTGGCACACCATGAACGGGGTCAGCCCGTGCGCCCGGGCGGTACGGGCGACCGCGGCGCTGCGTTCGGGCCCGAGTTCGATCGGCAGTCGTCCGCCCCGGTGATCGATCACCGGCGGTCGCGGCCGGTCCGTCGGAAGGTCGAGCGCCGCGGGGATGCCGTCGAGCGCCGTCGACCAGTAGTCGAACTGGGCAGTCATCAGCGAGGTCGGGTCGTCGAGGTCACCCAGAGTCTCACGCTGCCAGAGCGTGTGGTCGACGTAACCCACCGCCAGCGGCTCCGGTGCGGGCAGATTCGTTCCCGACGCTCGCACCTGGTACGCGACCAGCAGTTCCCCGGTCAGGATCTGCAGGGATGCGGCATCACCGGCGATGTGGTGGATCACCACGACGACGCGGTATCCGCCGTCGATGGGCGCGATCGCGACCCGCACCGGGAGGTCGACGGTGACGTCGAATCCCTCGGCGCAGACGGCCATCGCGGCGTCGAGATCGGCTGTCACGTTCCAGCGCAAGCGGGTTGCCGCGTCACTCGTGTCGAGCACGAGCTGTACCGGTGTCCCATCGTCCGCCATCGGGAAGACGGTGCGCAGCGGTTCGTGTCGGGCGATGACGTCGAGCAAGGCCTCGCGCAACGCGGCGAGGTCTGGGTCGCCGAGTACATCGAAGGCGACGGGCATGTTGTACACCGGCGACGCCACATCGAACTGGTTGATGAACCAGATGCGTTGCTGCGCATACGACAACGGAACCCGCTCCGGGCGCCGGCGACGACTCAACGGCTGCGCCGACAGTCGCCGCCGGGTCAGCGTACGCGCGAGCTCTCTTACGGTCGGAGCGCGGAAGATGTCGCGGATGTCGATGTCCGCCCCGAGACGTTCGGCGACGCCGGCCACCACACGCATCGCGGCGAGCGAGTGCCCGCCGAGGTCGAAGAACGGCACCGTCACCGAGACCTCGTCGAGGGCCAGGACGTCGGCGAAGACCGCCGCCAGGGCTCGCTCGATTCCGTCGGCGGGCGGGACGAACTCGGCCGACACCGCGGTCGGCGCGGGCAGCGCACGCCGGTCGAGCTTGCCGGTGGCGGTCAGCGGAACGTCGTCGAGGATCACCCACTGCGTCGGTCGCATGTACTGCGGCAGGGTCTCGGCCACGCGCGCCCGCACCGCGTCGAGGTCGACGTCGCCGGCCAGGTAGCCGACCAGGACCTCGCCGGTCGGTCCGCTCCGGACGGTCGCCGCGGCGTGGGTGATGCCGTCGATTCGCGCGAGGATCGATTCGATCTCCCCCAGCTCGATGCGCTGTCCGCGGAGTTTCACCTGGAAGTCGGCGCGTCCGAGGTATTCGAGTTCGCCTTCCGCGTTCCATCGGACCAGGTCACCGGTCCGGTACAGGCGGGCGCCCGGACGCCCGGTGGGGTCGGCGACGAAGCGTTCGGCGGTGAGATCCGGTCGGGAGGCGTACCCGCGGGCCAGCTGCCCGCCGCCGACATAGAGTTCGCCGACGACCCCGACCGGCGCGGGTTGCAGCCGGTCGTCGAGGACCCAGGTCGTGGTGTTCGCGATCGGCCGGCCGATCGGCACGGTCACCTCGTCGGTACCGAGGCGGTGAGCGGTGACCTCGACGGCGGCCTCCGTGGGCCCGTACAGGTTGTCCATGTCCGCGTCCGGGACGAGCGCACCCAGCGCATGCGCGGTCGCGGCGGGAAGCGCCTCGCCGGAGGCGTGGATGCGTCGCAACGTCGCCAGGGCCGCGCGCCGCTCGGGGTCGTCGCCGATGTACTCGGCGAACGCCGCCATCATCGACGGCACGAAGTGGATCGACGTGATCCCCCGGCGTCGGATCTCGTCGAGGACGTAGGCCGGGTCGATGTGGCGGCCGTCCTCGGCGATCACCAGCCGGGCACCGGCCATCAGTGGCGCGAACAGTTCCGGCACCGACACGTCGAAGGTGGCCGGGGTCTTCAGCATCACGACGTCGTCGGTGCTCAGCGGTTCCCGGATGTGCATCCAGGCGAGACGGTTCAGGACTGCTCGGTGACTGACCGTGACGCCCTTGGGTGTTCCCGTCGATCCCGAGGTGAACAGTGTGTACAGCGCGTTGTCGGGGTCGACCACCCGACGGAATGCGGTGCGGGACACCGCCGCGGCGTGGTCGTCGGCAACCGGGGTGTCGGCGTCGACCACCAGGACCTCCGGTCTGACGCCGACGAGGACCTCGGGCCGGGGGTCGGCGGCCAGGATCGCCGAGATCGACGCCGCGTCGATCATCGCCGCGAGTCGCTCCGGCGGCGTTGCCGGGTCGATGACCACGTAGGCGCCACCGGCGGCGACCACGGCGTGGATCGCCAGGACGAGCTCGACCGAACGCGGGATACACACGCCCACGGCAACATCCGGTCCCACGCCCTGGTCCGAGAGCCGCTGTGCGAGATCGGACACCCGGGTGGTGAACTCCGCGTAGGTCAGCGTCCGATCCCCCGCCACCAGAGCTATCGCGCCGGGTGCGCTCTGGGCAGCGGCGTCGACCGCCTCGGAGACCGTCGACCAGGGCACGGACAGGTCCGGCCCGGAGACCAGTTCGGCGATCCGGGCCCGCTCGGCGTCGTCGGTCAGATCGATCTCGCCCACCGACCGGCCGTCGATCTCCGTGCCGGTGAGAGCGTCGAGCACACGGATCAGCCGCGTGATCATCACCTCGATGGTCGACGCGTCGAACAGATCTGTCGCGTAGACGATCTCGACCGGCCACGCACCCTGCGGGTTCACGCTGACCGCGACCGTCATGTCGAGCTGAGTGGTCCCGGTGGACACCGCGAGAGGTTCCAGACGGAGTCCGCCGGCGGCCTCGGCTGCGTCGGCGGTCTCAGCAGAGCCCTCGGCGTGCAGCACCGACAGCATCACCTGGCTCAGCGGGGCGAAGGCCTCGGATCGCGCCGGGGACAACCGGTCCACGAGATAGTCGAACGGGACATCCGCGCGGGCGAGCGCGTTGACGTCGTCGACGCGGACGCGGTCGAGGAAGTCGCGGACACCGATCGACGGGTCGACCTCACTGCGCAGGACCAGGGTGTTGACGAACATGCCGACCAGGTCGTCGAGATGAGCGTGGCCACGTCCGGCGACCGGCGTGCTGATCGCGATGTCGCGGCTCGCCGACAGGCGGGCCAGGAGGATCGCGAGGGCCGCGTGAATCGTCATGAAGTCGGTGATCCCGCGATCCCGGGACACCGCGGAGATCCGGGCGGCCAGGTCGGCCGGGATCTCCGCGGTGACACGGCCACCACGCTGAGACGCGACCGGCGGCCGCGGGCGATCTGTCGGCAACGGCAGGAGGTCGGGCAGGTCGGACAACCGGTTGACCCAGTACCCGACCTGCTTGCCGAGCACCGACTCCGGGGCGTCGACATCGCCGAGGGTCTGCCGTTGCCACAGTGCGTGATCGGCGAACTGGACCGGTAGTTCGGTGAACGCCGGTGGCCGTCCCTCGGCACGCGCGAGGTAGGCCGTCCACAGGTCGGACAGCAACGGTCGCATCGACTCGCCGTCGGCAGCGATGTGATGGAGAAGTACGACGAGGAGGTGATCGTCACCGTCCGTGCGGTCTCCTCCCACTTCCAGGAGCCGTACGCGCAGCGGGATCTCGGTGGTGATGTCGAACCCGGGCGGCCCGAGGAGCACGGACAGGTCGTCGGCGGCGAACGGATCGGCGGGCAGCGTGTCGGTTTCCCACCGCAGTGCTGCTCGGGCTTCGTCGATGTCGAGGACTCGCTGGAAGGGTTCACCCGCGTCGGCCGGGAAAACGGTGCGCAGGATCTCGTGCCGCGCGAGCACATCGGTGACGGCCTCACGCAGCGCCGACCGATCGAGCGAACCGCGCAGTCGTACGGCCAACGGGATGGTGTAGGCAGCCGACTCCGGTTCGAACCGGTTGAGGAACCAGATGCGTTGCTGCGCATACGACAACGGAATCCGGTCCGGGCGGTCGACGACGCGCACCAGTGGCGCCTGCGGCGGCTCCGAGTCGAAGGCGGTCTCGATGCGCCGCGCGAGCCCGCGCACGGTCGGCGACTCGAAGACGTCGCGGACGCCCAGGCGGACGCCGAACTGGTCCCCGGCACGGGCGCTCAGTCGGGTCGCGGACAGCGAGTTCCCGCCGATGGCGAAAAAGTCTGCGGTGGCCGAGACCTTCTCGAGGTCGAGGATGTCGGCGACGACCGCGGCGAGGATTCGTTCGGTGTGACCCGACGGCGGTGTGTGGGTGTCGGTCGCGTCGGCGGTGTCGATCTCCGGCAACTGCCTGCGGTCGATCTTGCCGACCGGATTGCGCGGGAGCCGTTCCAGGACAGAGAGGCGCGCGGGAACCATGTACGGCGGTAGCTGCCCGGCGAGATGTTCGCGAAGGTCTGCGGTGTCGAGCTCTGTGTTCGGATCGAGGGGTTCGACGTACCCGGCGAGCTCCGAGACGGGGTCGCCCACGCCGATGACGACCGCGTTGCGCACGGCCGGGTGAGCGGTCAGGGTCGCTTCGATCTCACCGAGTTCGAGACGCTGGCCACGCAGCTTCACCTGGAAATCGCTGCGCCCCACATAGGTCAGTTCGCCGGTGCGCGACCGCCGGACGAGGTCGCCGGTGCGGTACATGCGGCTGCCCGGTGAGCCGAACGGGGCAGGCACGAAACGCTCGGCTGTGAGGGCCGGACGGTCGTGGTAACCGCGGGCGAGCTCCCCGCCGGCGAGATACAGCTCTCCGACGACGCCGGGTGGCACCGGATGGAGTCGGGCGTCGAGCACGTGCGCGGTGGTGCCGGGCACGGGACGTCCCAACCGGACCGGTTCGTCGAGGCCGATCGCCGGTGAGGTGACGCCGACGATCGTCGTCTCGGTGGGTCCGTAACCGTTGTGGAAGGCGGTGTGCGCGGCCCAACGGTCCTTCTCGGCATCGGGGACGGCTTCGCCGCCGACGAGCACGTTGGTGAACGGCAACGACGCGGGGTCGGGAAGTGAGGCGGCCACCGAGGTCACCAGGAACGCGTGTGTCGTCCGATGCGTCGTGACGAAGTCCGCCAGTTCGCGTCCACCGTAGATCTCCGGCGGGACGACGACGAGCGTGGCCGCGCTGCCGTAGGCGCCGAGGACCTCGAGGATCGAGGCGTCGAAGGCCGGTGAGCTGATACCCAGCCATCGGGCCTGCGGCCCTGATCCGTGACGGTCGCGCAGCACCGCGGCCACTCCTGACAGGCCCCGGTGGGTGACGAGCACACCCTTGGGCATTCCGGTCGAACCGGAGGTGAAGATCATGTAGGCGCCGTCGTCGGGGTACACGGGGCGCCGCATCGCGGGAGCCGACCGGGGCTCTCGTGACCTCAGTTCGGCGGCCCGGTCGGCGTCGAGAAGGATCCACTGCAACTCCCCGGTCGACGTCGGCACCGAGCCGTCTGTGAGCGCAACCTCGGCGCGCGCGGCTCCCACCACGCCGGCGATGCGATCCGCGGGATGGCGGGGATCGACCGGGCAGTACACCGCGCCGGCCTTGGCGACCGCCCACAGTGCGAGTTGTGCCCGTGCCGACCGCCGGAAGGCGCACACGACGACGTCGTCCGGACCGACGCGCTGTTCGACGAGTTCGGCGGCGAGATGAGAACTCGCGTTGTCCAACTCGTCATACGTCCAGCCGCCGAGGTCGTCGATGACGGCAGGGTGGTCGCCCCGCGATCGGACGGCGGCGGCGAGCAGTGCGGGAAGGGGCACGACACCCGGGTCCGGGTCACCGGAGACCAGCGGTCCCGTGTTCTCGTCGGCGGCGAGCAGTTCGAGATCGCCGACCGGCGTGGTGGTGTCGGCGACCGCCCCGACCAGGAGGCTGACGAAGCGGTCGGCCAGGCGCCGGGCGTCGGCATCGTCGTAGAGGTCGACGGCGTAGGTGAGGGTGCCGCGCCAGGGTGCGCCCGCCGCCCCGTCGGTGCGCACCGCGACCGTGAGGTCGAACTTGGCGGAGTCGTCCACGACGACCACCGGACTGATGTCGAGGCCGGCGAGCTCTGTGGACAACTCCGCGGGCAGCGTGGCGGTGTCGGCGGTGTCGGCGGTGGTCAGCAGGACCTGGACGAGCGGCGCGTAGGACGCGGCCCGGGTGATCCCGAGCGCGTCGATCACCTCGTCGAAGGGGACGTCGGCGTGTGCGAGGGCGTCGAGGTCGCCGTCGCGGATCTCGTGGAGGAGGTCCGCGAACCCGCCGTCCGCCACGACCCGGCTCCTCAGAGCGACGGTGTTGACGAACATGCCGATCAGGTCGTCGGTCTCGCCATCGCGGCCGGCGGTCGCTGTGCCGATCACGATGTCTCCACTCCCCGAGAGGCGGCTCAGGAGCGCCGCGAGCGCGGCGTGCAGCACCATGAACGTCGTGGTCCCGGTGGCACGGGCGAGATCGGCGGCGGCCGACGCGGTGCGGCCCGGAATCGTGAAGTCGACCGTGGCACCGCGAGTGTCGCGGGTCGACGGTCGCGGGTGTGTGGTCGGGAGGTCGAGGAGCGCCGGAGCACCGGCGAGGCGGTCCGCCCACCACTGGCGTCGGGTGGCCGCGGTCTCGTCTCCCTGCCGGAGTTCCAGGACATGGTCGGCGTACTGGCGATGCAAGGGCGCCCAGTCCGGTGGCCCGCCGTCACGTCGCGCGACATATGCGGTGAGCAGGTCGCGGGCCAGGACCGTCCCCGACGCCCCGTCCGCGGCGATGTGGTGAATCGCGAGGACGAGCAGCGCACCGTCGGCCGGGTCGCGGTGCAGACGTGCCCGTACCGGCAGGTCCCGGGTGAGGTCGTACGGCACCGCGGTGACGGCCATCGCCTCGGCATCGGAATCGACCACCCGCCAATCGAAGTCGCCGTCGTCGGCGATGACCTGGTGCGGTCGGCCGTCCGGCCCGAGGGGGTAGGTGGTCCGAAGGATCTCATGCCGCGCGATCACATCGCCGATCGCGGACCGGACGTCCTCGACGTCGACCCGTCCGCGGATACGGAATCCGAACGGGATGATGTACGACGCGACGTCGGGTTCGTACTGGTTGATGAACCACATGCGTCGTTGTGCACTGGAGAGCGGCAGGACGTCGGGACGCGGCGGGAATGCCCTCTCGCCCACCCCCGGGCCGAGCGCCGCGGGATCGGCGCCGGAACGTTCGACGCGGGCGGCGAGGCCGCGAACGGTCGGCTCGTCGAAGACGTCCCGCACGGTGACCGGGACGCCGAGCGTTCGTCCCAGTCGTGACGCGAGACGGGTTGCTGCGAGCGAGTTCCCGCCGGCGTCGAAGAAGCTGGTGCCGACCGAGACCTCGTCGACCCCGAGCACATCGGCGAAGACGTCGGCGACGGCGATCTCGGCGGGTGTCGACGGGGCGACGTATTCGTCGGCCGCGTACATCGGAAGCGGGAGTGCCTTGCGATCGATCTTGCCCGCGGTGTTCGACGGCATCTCGTCGAGGATCACCCAGGACGTCGGACGCATGTAGCCCGGCAGTTTCTCGGCCACGGTCCGGACGGCATCGAGATCGACATCGGTTCCGGTCAGATGGGCGACGAGCTGCTCGCCGGCGGGCACCTCCATCACGGACGCCACCACCTGGGTCACGCCGGGTGCGGTCTGCAGGACCGACTCGATCTCCCCCAACTCGATCCGCTGCCCCCGCAACTTCACCTGAAAATCACTACGCCCCAAATACTCCAACTCACCAACACCAGACCACCGCACCCGATCACCCGTCCGATACAACCGCGAACCCAACCCACCAAACGGATCCGCCACAAACCGCTCCGCAGTCAACCCCGACCGAGACGCATACCCCCGAGCCACCTGCACCCCACCCAGATACAACTCACCCACCACACCCACCGGAACCGGCCGCAACCGCGAATCCAACACCCACACCGACACATTCGACACCGCACGACCAATCGGCACCACCACCTCACCACCGACGACCACATACGACGTCACATCCACCGCAGCCTCAGTCGGCCCATACAAATTCACCACCCGCACACCAGGCACCAACCCCCGCAACCCCTCCACACCCGCAACACCCAACGCCTCACCCGAACAGAACACCTGCCGCAACGACCCCAACCCCGCACCACCCGAACCACCCAGCGCATCGACAAACACCGACAACATCGACGGCACAAAATGACACACCGACACACCAAACCGCTCCACCACCGAC
>NZ_JAJQJP010000021.1:0-76132 GCF_021245825.1 Gordonia metallireducens
CAAACGTCATGCAACGTAAGGTCATATCCGGTATTAGACCCAGTTTCCCAGGCTTATCCCAGAGTCCAGGGCAGATCACCCACGTGTTACTCACCCGTTCGCCACTCGAGTACCCAGCAAGCTGGGCCTTTCCGTTCGACTTGCATGTGTTAAGCACGCCGCCAGCGTTCGTCCTGAGCCAGGATCAAACTCTCCATGAAAAAATAGTGAAAACCACCAACCCCGAAAGGCCGGCTATTTCAACACAATCAGGAAAGCAAACCTGACCAATCCAAAACTAGCTTAATGTGACACCCAGACGGGGCCGAGCGCCACACAAAAAATAAACATCTACATCCATAAAGAATGCTCGATGCCACAAAATGGCATCAGACAATTCATCATCACACTATCGAGTTCTCAAAGAACACACACCCACCAGCTACCAACCCCACAAGGGCCGTCACCAGCAGACTTGTTCTGACTTTCCACGCTAACCCCGTCTCCGGGGCAACTCTTCCAGCCTACCAGACCCTCACCGCGACCCGCAAACCCGAAGTTCGCGACTCACAAGGGACCTGGCAACCCTGAATCCCTCATCCGAGACACAAGGACTCGAACCAGAAGTTCAGGGGCGGTCAGCTGCAAGCCCGATCTCCACTCCCCATCCAGACCCTCTCAGGCCGGCCGGGGCGGCGCCGTGGCGCGCTGACTCGACATAAGTTACGCACGTGGCCCCCCAGCGTCAAATCGCCTGGTCAGAGGCTACGTCTTGAGACCAAACCCGACGTAGGCGTGCACACCGAGCGGAAACCGACCCGTCCTCCGGACCACTCCCACTGGAAACCGCCCCCTGTATCCGCCCTCCACGGGCCGGCCGAAGACACCACGTCGCCGATAGTTCTGAGGGGGGCGGATTTCAGGGGCGGTTCTCGGCGACGGTTCTCAGAACACAACCCGGGGAGCTCGAGCCGACACCCTGGCCGGCGAGCATGAACCTTCACTACCAAATGCAAGAACCCCCGCCCGGTTTTCCGGGCGGGGGTTCTCGTGTTGGTAGCGGGGACAGGATTTGAACCTGCGACCTCTGGGTTATGAGCCCAGCGAGCTACCGAGCTGCTCCACCCCGCGTTGGTGAACACAACGTTACACACGCGTTCGTCAGCGACGCAAATCGGTGCCGCAACCACCTCTGACCAGGACCGATGCTCGCGATTGCGGTCACCGTGGCGATGAAGGCGTGGTCACGACGATGCATCATCCCACCCCAAGGGCGTCCGACTGTTGTGAGCTGGATCACTGTCGGGCGTAGACTCGGCGCTACCCGATCCGGGCTGACCCACTACCGAGGAGGGAACCATGTCCGCCCATCTCCACCATGAGAGCCATGGCAACCACCCGATGAGTTTCATCGGATTCGTACTCGCACTCGGCGGCTTCGTGGCCGCGGCACTGTGGCTGGTCCACATGGCTTCCGGCAACACGGGGCACGCGATCGTGTCCGCGGTGCTCATGGTCGCGGCGTTCGGCGTGGCCGTCTCGATCTTCTTCACGATCGGCCACCGGTATCACCACAGCCCGGTTCTGCCGGACAACACCCCGGACGAGAAAGAGCGCTACGTGCGTAAGTACCGCGGCTAGCGGTACCCGACGCACGTAGCGCTCGGATTCCTTCTCCCCGATCGATGCGCCCCTCATCGGGCGCATCGATCGGGTTCTGTCCGGCTAGTTCTGCTCGGGCAGTGATTCGTACTGTGCGACAGCCTTGTTCAGCCGATCGAGGGCCTGGCCGTAGCCGGCGAAGTCGCCCTTGGTCTGCGCATCTCGCAGCGCGCCGAGCGCATCCCCGATCGCCTTCACCGCGGCGTCACGTTCGGGCGATCCACCCTGCGGAGGCGCGGGCTGCTGCGGGTTGGTCGTCCCACCCTGCTGCTCGGACTGGTCCGCCGTGTCCTCGGACTGCTGCTCACCGGGCACCACACCGGCGGCCGGCGTGATCCCGACCTGGCGCAACGCCTCGGCCGTCGTCGGGGCGTAACCGATCCGGGCCTCGCGCTCCTTCGGCTCGTATCGGGTGATCACCCGGAAGAGCCGCGGGAAGGCTTCTTCGCCCTGGGCCTGTGCGTACATCGGGACCACGTACAGGATTCCGTTGTCGCCGACCGGCAGCGTCAGCAGGTTGCCGAACGTCACCTTCGCCGTGTTCTCGAGTGCCTTCAACGATTCCGCGACCCGACCATCGGTCTTCATCGGGTTGAAGGCCTGCTTGGGTCCCGACCGCTGGTTGTTGCCCGGCAGCTCCTTGACGGTGATCTGCCCGTAGTTCGACGGGTCCGACGAGACGGTGATGTAGGCACCGAGGATCGGCCGGTTGAGGCGGGTGAGCACCGAGGTGATCTGGAACGATGCCTTTTTGCTCTCCGGGTCCGAGGCCACGAAGTAGTACGGCGGCTGATCGAGTCCGCGCTGTTCGGCGTCGGGGCTCGTCGGATCGGAGGGTACCGACCAGAAGTCGTTCGCCTGGAAGAACGTTCCCGGGGTGTCGACGTGGTAGCGCGTCAGGAGCGCCCGCTGGATCTTGAACAGATCCTCCGGGTACCGGACGTGCTCCCGCAGGGAGGTCTGCTTGTCGAACTCGGCACGCGGGGCAACCGAATCCGGGAAGACCTTCATCCAGGTCTTGAGAACCGGGTCCTCGGTGTCGACCTCGTACAGTTGCACCTCGCCCGTGTAGGCGTCGACGGTGGCCTTCACCGAGTTGCGCACGTACGACACGGTCTTGTTGACCTGCGTGCGACCGGTCTGCCCGGGATTGAGGTCCTGGGCGTCGGCGGTCGCGCTCTGCAGCGACATCGGCTGCGAGTACGGGAAGTTGTCGAGGGTGGTGTACCCGTCGACGACCCACTTGATCGAGCCGTCATCCATCACCGCGGGATAGGTCTTGGAGTCGACGGTCAGCCACGGCGCAACCTGCTTGACGCGGTCTCGGAGGTCGCGGTTGTAGATGATCTTCGACGCCGAGGTGATCTCGCCCGACAGCAGGAAGTTGCGTTCCGCGTACTTGCCCGCATAGAGCAGGCGGCTGAACCAGTTGCTCAGCGGGACGCCGGCCGGCCCCTGGTAGGTGTATTTGGCATCGCCCATGTCGTGCTCGCGGGGCTCGCCGCCCTCGGAACCGACGATCGCGTAATCGGGATCGATCTTCGCGAGCAGCTCACCGAAGTAGATGCGCGGCTGGGTCACCTTGATCGGGGCGTCGCGCTTGTACGCCTCGGTCTGGTAGTTCGTGGTGTCGCTGACGTAGTAGAACGGGTCGCCGCCACCGTCGATGTCGTTCTCGTCGGCCGACTCGTTGACCCGGTTCGCCGGCGCGGCGACGAAGCCGTTGCCGTGCGTGTAGACGAGATGCTTGTTCAGCCAGTTCTGCTGGTTCTCGAGGTAGCGACTCGGATCGAGCTCGCGAACCGCGACCACGAAGTCGCGCAGTTCGCCGTCGATCTTGTAGCGGTCCACCGCGAGCTGGGTCGGGAAGCCGTAGAAGTTCTGGCGCTGCTGCTGCTGGATGAACGTCGGCGAGACCACGTTCGGGTCGAGGATGCGCACGTTCGACAGCGTCGGGATGTCGCTGTTGACGAGTGCGGGGTTCGCCGGCTGGGCCGTCCAGTCCTTCTGCGTGATGACCTTGTCCGGCCCGATGCCGTAGGCCTCCCGCGTGGAGTTGATGGCCCGCTGGATGTACTCGGCCTCCTTCTGGGCGGCGTTCGGCTTCACCGAGAACTGCTCCATGGTGAGGGGCCAGCCCACGCCGATCAGCAGTGCCGAGAACAGCATCAGCACGGTTGCCAGGGCGGGGATCCGCAGGTCGCGCAGCACGACCGCGGCGAAGAAGGCGACGGCACAGATGATCGCGATCGCCATCAGGATGAGTTTGGACGGCAGGACCGCATTGATGTCGGTGTAACTGGCACCGGGGAAGATCTCGGACTTCCGCGAACTCGACAGCAGGTTGTACCGGTCGAGCCAGTAGGCCGCAGCCTTGAGCAGCAGGAAGGTTCCGGCGAGGACCGCGAGCTGGATGCGGGCGGCCATCGTGACCGATCCCCCGCCCTGCCCGAGTCGGATGCCGCCGAAGATGTAGTGGGTGACCAGGTTGGCCAGGAACGCCACGACGACCACGACGAACAGCAGGTTCAGCACGAACCGGTAGAACGGCAGGTCGAAGGCGTAGAAGCCGATGTCGAGGTTGAACTGCGGGTCCTTCTGACCGAACGAGGTGCCGTGCAGGAACATCTGGACCGTGGCCCAGGAACCCTGCGCGACGAGACCGGCGAGTGCGCCGATGATCAGTGCCGGCAGCACCGCGAACCAGCGGACCTTGGTCATGATGGCGGTCCGGTAGCGCGCGAGCGGGTCGTTGGGCCCCGCGGTCGGCACGAAGACCGGCCGGGACCGGTACGCGAGGGCGACCGCGCCGAAGACGATCAGGCCGACCACCAGCGTCGTGATCAGGAAGAGGATGACGCGGGTCCAGACGACCGTGCTGAACACGCTCGAGTACCCGACGTCGCCGAACCACAGCCAGTCGGTCGCGAGACCGATCAGTCGTGGTCCGATGAGCAAGAGGACCAGCACGGCGACGCCGAGTCCGATGACGATCTTGCTCCTGCGTGACAGTGTCGGCATTCCTGCCGGCCCTCGGACGCCCACCAGACCCACTCTCCAAAGCTCTCAATCCGGACAACGCCCTGCGTGACGAGCAAGCCTGGGCGTGGTGCCCACTGTACTGGCACCACCCGGGTGCTGATCACACTCGGGCGCCGGGACAACGATCCGGGGTCGATCCGGGTTCCCCGGGGTCGTGGACGACGGCCTCGTCGGGGCAAGATGGGCGGGTGCCCGACCCCAAGACACCCCCGACGACGCCCCGCGGTTTCTCCACCGACGACCTCGGAAGCGCACTGAGCGAGATCCTCGACCACGTCGACGCCGCAGACTGGGGCCAGGCGCCGTCGGTGTTCGCCCTCGTCCCCACCGCGGTCCTCGCGGAGCAGGCACCGGACGTCCTCGGCGACGACGCGGACTCGCCCCTCACCCCGATCGAGCAGGAGTGCCCCGACCTCGACGCCTTCCTGGCATCGGCGATCTGGCCCGACGCCGTCGTCGGCGCCGCGGTGGCCACCGAGATCGTGGTGGCTCCCCCGGCTCCCGGCGACGACGGCACGCCGCGTTATGTCGCGAGCGAGAGCAGCTCGGCCGCAGGCGATCCGGACGACGCATCGGAGCAGGCGCGTCTGGTGGTGGGCGTGCTGCGCTCCGGCAAGGACCTCGCGCTCCTGCGGTTACGTCGTCAGGCGGGCGAGGAGATCGAGACCCTCACGCATCCGCAGCTCGGGACCGAACTGCGCGCGGCGCT
This sequence comes from Gordonia metallireducens, assembly GCF_021245825.1. Taxonomy (NCBI): domain Bacteria; kingdom Bacillati; phylum Actinomycetota; class Actinomycetes; order Mycobacteriales; family Gordoniaceae; genus Gordonia; species Gordonia metallireducens. Next base: position 5,393 of record NZ_JAJQJP010000021.1, read on the forward strand.
CGCCGGCACCTTCACACCCGACGAACCCGGGGCCTGAACCGCCGGACCGGGTTTCGACCGGTTCAACAGGTCGGGGCCGGGCGCCCTTCGCCGATGGCATCCAGTGCGTCGACCGCGCTGTCGAGCGTCTCGACCTTCACCAGTTCGAGGCCGTCGGGACGGTCGGAGACGGCCTCCGCACAGTTGCGGGCGGGGACCAGGAACACCGTGGCCCCGGCGTCGTGCGCCGCTCGGGTCTTGTGGGTGATGCCGCCGATCGGCCCGACGTCCCCGTCGACGGTGATCGTGCCGGTTCCCGCGATGAACTTGCCGTGGGTGAGCTCGCCCGGGCTGAGCTGGTCGATGACCGACAGCGCCAGCATCATGCCCGCCGACGGTCCGCCGATGTCGCCGACGGTGTAGGTGACCTTCAGCGACGGGTCGGCGTTGGCGACCTCCGCCGCGACCCCGAGGAAGCCGGCCTTCGCGTCGTCGGGATGCTCCGTGAGCGTGACGGTCACCGTCTGCGGGGTGCCCTGGCGCACGATCTCCAGCGGTAGCACCGTGCCCGGCGGGTTCTTCGACACGACGTCGCGGAGTTGTTTGCTCGTCTCGACCTCGACGCCCCCGACCCTGGTGACCTCGTCACCGGCCTGCAGGACACCGGCCGACGGGCCCTCGGCGCCGACGCCGGCGATCCGCAGGACCGTGGGACGGTCGAGGAAACGCAGCGCAGCGACGGTGGCGTTCTCTTCCGAACCGGTCATCTGCTGGGCGTTCTCCTGCTGAACCTGCTCGGTGGTCCGGTTCGGCGGATACACCTCATCGCGCGGGGTGAGCGCGTACTTCCCGGACAGCCACATGCCCAGTGCGTCGAAGAGGGTGAGCCCGTCGCTGACCGACACCGTGGTCAGGTTGAGGTTGCCGGTGGTCTTGTCGAGGGGCGCACCGTCGATCTGCACGACCTTGCGTTCGACGACCTTGCCGTCCTGCTCGACCTTCGCCGTGCCCAACGTGTTCAGCGTCGGACCGGGACCGAGCGCGGCATAGGGAACCTGCACCTGTGTGCCGACGACGAGCAACGCCAGCAACACCAGGGCACTGACCGCGGCGGTGGCGATCCGGCGGAAGCGGGGGCTCGAACTCATTCCGCACACGATAGTGCCCCGACCTCCGGGGACGGTCCCGGCGTCGCTACGCGCACGGCGAACATCCGACGCCGTGAACGCGCCTGTCCGGGCGGTACGGTGGACGTATGAGTGATCTGCCCTTCGGCTTCTCGGCGTCCGGCAACGGCGACGACGACCGCGACAAGAACAGCGGCGACAAGGACAAGCCGGGCGACAACCCCGGCAACCCCTTCGGTGGTGCCAACCCGTTCGGATTCGCAATGGGCGGACCGGGTTCCGGCGGCGGACAGGGCTTCGGCGACTTCGACCCGTCGAACTTCGACCCCAACATGCTCGGCCAGATGTTCTCCCAACTCGGCAACATGTTCAGCGGTATGGGCGCCGGGATGGCCGGTGGCGGCGGCGGTCCGGTGAACTATGAGGTCGCCACGAATCTCGCCCGCCAGCAGATCGGTTCGTTCACACCGATCCTGGAGAAGGAGATCTCGGCGTCGGCCGATGCCGTGCGACTGGCCGACGTCTGGCTCGACGACGCGACGACCTTCCCCAGCGGCGTCACCCAGACCGTCGCGTGGACCCCGGTCCAGTGGCTCGAGGAGTCGATGGACACCTGGAAGGGCCTGTGCAACCCGGTCGCCGAACAGCTCGCGCGCACCTGGCAGGACAACCTCCCCGCCGAGGCCGCGCAGTTCGCCGGGCCGATGCTGGGCATGCTGACCCAGATGAGCGGGATGGCCTTCGGCACCCAGCTCGGGCAAGGGCTCGGCCAGCTCGCCAAGGAGGTGCTCACCTCCACCGACATCGGTCTGCCGTTGGCGCCCGAGGGCATCGCGGTACTGCTCCCCGAGGCGATCGCGAAGTTCGCCGAGGGTCTCGAGCAGCCCGCGCAGGAGATCATCGTCTTCCTCGCCGCCCGCGAGGCCGCGCACGTGAGGCTCTTCACGCACGTCGGCTGGCTACGTCAGCGTCTGCTGTCGACGGTCGAGGAGTACGCGCGCGGGATCAGCATCGACTTCAGCGGGATCACCGACGCCACGTCGAACATCGATCCCACCGAACTGTTGTCGGATCCGTCGAAGCTCGAAGAACTCATCAGCTCGTCGACGTCGTTCGAACCGACCACCACGCCCGAGCAGAAGGCGGCGCTCAGCCGTCTCGAGACGCTGCTGGCCCTCATCGAGGGCTGGGTCGAGCAGGTCGTGACCCGGGCGCTCGGCGACCGCATCCCGAGCACCGGGGCACTGACCGAGACCATCCGCCGGCGCCGCGCCTCGGGCGGCCCCGCCGAGCAGACCTTCGCGACCCTCGTCGGACTCGAACTGCGCCCGCGCAAGGTGCGCGAGGCGTCGGAACTGTGGCGTCGGGTCTTCGAGGCCACCGACCTGTCGACCCGCGACGGCGTCTGGGCACACCCCGACCTGCTGCCCGACTCCGACGACCTGGACAACCCGGCGGCGTTCATCGACCGACTCCTGCACAAGGACACCGATCTCGACGACGCCATCGCGCAGCTCGAGAAGTCGCTCGCCGAACAGGACGACACCGAGTCCGGAGACGACGGGCCGAACGGACAGAGCGGGCAGGCCGGCTCGTAACTCCACAGTCGACGCTGCACGCGCCCATGTTGTGGATAACCGGCCCGCCCGCCTCCGGCGAGATGTTTTCGCTGGCAGAGTTGCGCCATGTCCATCACGGTCCCGCGCATCCGGCCGGGAACACCGATCCTGGTCCGACCGGGCAACCGGGTGCACGTGGGGATCGATCCGGCCGGCAGCGTGATCATCGAGCTCGACGACGCGATCTCGGCGCATTCGGTCGCCACGATGCTGCGCTCGCTGGAACACCCGTGCACCCCGGAACTGCTCATCCGTCGGGCGTCGGCCACCGGGCTCGCCGACGACGAGATCCGGACGCTCCTCGACGGTCTGGCCGCGGCCGGGCGGACGGTCCCGAGTGTCGAACCCGAAACCTTCTCGGCGAGTTCGGATCTCGCCGACTTCCGCATACAGATCCACGGTCAGGGGCCGATGTCGGACCTGTTGGTCGCCTCCTTGCGAGCGCAGGGCCTGCAGGTCCATCGGACGATGCGCCGGCGCCCCGACGGCTCTCTCGACACCGTCGACACCAGACTCGTGATCCTGAGCGACTTCCTCGTCCACGACCCACGGGTCGTCTTCGCCCTGACGAGGGCAAGGATTCCGCACCTACTGGTGCGGGTCCGCGACGGCGTCGGGATCGTCGGCCCGCTCGTCCTGCCGGGACTCTCGAGTTGTCTGATGTGCGCCGACCACCATCGCTCCGACGCCGATCCGGAGTGGCCGACGATGGCGGTGCAGCTCATCCGCGCGCCCGGCGACCCCGATCCCGCGATCGTGCGGCCGACCGCCGCGATCGCGCACGGGCAGATCGAGCGTCTCGTGACCGCGCTGCGTGGGCCCTCCCCCGCCGCACCACGGGCCGCGCCTCAGTTGTTGAATCAGGTGTTGGAGTTCCGCGATGATCCTGTGCGAGTGGACCGCCGAGAATGGTCACCCCACCCGAGCTGCGATTGTCGTCTGGTGCGAGACGAACAGCTCAAGTCGTCTATTGTGTGACGCGGAAAGGATGCTATGACCGACATCACTCGGGGGCAGGGTCGTCGCAACGCGAAGTTGGCTTCTCTCCCCATCGGTATGGCCGGACGTGCGGCGGCGGGGCTCGGCAAGCGCATGGTCGGCAGAGACAAGGACGAGGTCAACCAGGAACTCCTCGAGAAGTCCGCGGAACAGCTGTTCGCGGTCCTCGGTGAGCTCAAGGGCGGCGCCATGAAGGTGGGTCAGGCGCTGTCGATCATGGAGGCCGCGATCCCCGACGAATTCGGCGAACCGTTCCGTGAGGCACTCACCAAGCTCCAGGCCGAGGCACCGCCGATGTCGGCCGACAAGGTCCACAAGGTCCTCGACCAGCAGCTCGGCACCCGCTGGCGTGAGCGCTTCAAGGAGTTCTCCGACGAGCCGGCGGCGTCGGCATCGATCGGCCAGGTACACAAGGGTGTGTGGTCCGACGGGCGTGAGGTCGCAGTCAAGGTCCAGTACCCGGGCGCCGACCACGCACTCAAGGCCGACCTGAAGACGCTGTCGCGCATGTCGGGACTGCTGCAGCGGTTGTCGCCGGGCACCGACGTCAAGGCGATGATGGACGAACTCATCGACCGCACCGAGGCCGAACTCGACTACCTCGGCGAGGCCGAGAACCAGCGCGCTTTCGCCAAGGCGTACGACGGGCATCCGAACTTCCTGATCCCCAAGGTGGTCGCGAGCGCACCCAAGGTCGTGGTCTCGGAGTGGGTCGACGGTGTCGCGCTGTCGAAGATCATCACGACCGGCGACCAGGAGACCCGCGACAACGCGGCCGCGAAGATGGCCGAGTTCGAGGTGAGCTCGCCGTACCGGGTCGGCCTGCTCCACGGCGACCCGCATCCGGGAAACTTCTTCATCGCCGACGACGGCCGTTTCGGGGTCCTCGACTTCGGCGCGGTCGGCCACTACCCCGGCGGACTGCCCCCGGAGACCGGGCCGATCCTGCGGCTCGCCCGCGACCAGAAGTACGACGAGCTCAAGGAGCTGATGGTCGAGGCAGAGTTCATCCGCCCGTCGCACGCGTCGAAGGTCACCAGCGCCGACCTCGAGGCATACCTGCGGCCGTACGTCGATCCGCTCTACTCCGAGTCGTTCCACTTCACACGCAAATGGATGCAGCGTGCCGCGGGCAAGGCCACCGACGTGCGCGGCGAGGTCTACAAGACGTCGCGGAACCTCAACGTTCCGAAGCGGTTCGTGATGGTGTTCCGTGTGCTCGGCGGTTGTGTCGGCATCGCCTCGCAACTCGAGGCGCACGCGCCGTACCGCGCCATCATGGAGGAATGGGTGCCCGGTCTGGGCGACTGATCCCCGAGGACGAACAGCGAACAGCGACGCCGCGAGCACCTGCTCGCGGCGTCGCTGTCTGTGTTTCTCAGGCCGCGGAGTTCTTGCGCGGCCGGCCACGGGGCCGCTTGCGTGCGATCACGGTGCCGCGTTCGAAGATCTCGCCGCCCCACACGCCCCAGGGCTCGGCGCGATCCAGGGCCGCCTGCAGGCACTGGGTCCGGAGCGGGCACTCGGCGCACATCGCCTTGGCACGCTCGAGGTCACGCGGGTTGTCGGCGAACCACAGGTCGGCGTCGGCCACCTGGCAGGGCAGGTCGAGCCGGGCGGTCGCTGCGCGGTCCGCCGAGATACAGGACTCGAGTACGCAATCGACGGTCATTGGGTTTCTCCACATCTGCTCGTTTGGGATTGGTGACCCATGTCCTCGATGTGGTTGCCGGTCCGAGAGCCCCGAAGAGGGCTGATGATCGGGTGACAAAAAAGAGGGCCACGGGTTTCGCCTCTGCGATTCGCCCGTGGCCCGAAGTTCTCGGAGGTCTAACTCCGGAGAATCGGTGTCGGTACGGGGAACCCATGCGGCGCGGGGGCTGCTGCTGCGGCTGCTGCCGGCGCTACGTGCGCTGCTGCCGGATGCACTGCCACTGCGGGATGCGCTGCCGCGGTCGGCGGTGCGATCGCCGGGAGTGCCGCTGCTACGGCCGGCATTGCCGGGATCGTCGCTCGAGCGGCGACCGGGCGTGCGCAGACGGCAGGCAGCCAGGAGCGGGTGCGACGGGCGCGCAGAACGACGGCGTGTGCCTGGTTCGGCTTGGCCGCAGACACGGCGATGCCGGCCTGGTTCACGGTGCTTCCGTTCACTGATCCGCTCCTTCCTCGTCTCGATCGCTCCCACATGCGATGGGGTTCCTGGTGGGCACATGAATGTTCCCACCCGTGTGCTGACGGAGATCAGCCTAAACGGTGCGCCAGAAAGCGCACAACCTATTTTTGACCTGCGGTTTTGACGAGTTCGAGGAGATCCTCGCCGTACTCGTCGAGTTTCTGCGCGCCGATCCCCGAGATCGACACCAGCGCAGCGGTATCCGTGGGGCGCTGTTCGGCGATCGCGGTCAGCGTCTTGTCGGAGAAGACGACGAAGGGCGGGACCTTCTTCGCCTGGGCGCGCGACCGGCGCCATTCCTTGAGCGCGACCAGGAGGTCCTCGTCGAGGTCGGACGGGCATCCTGCGCACCGACCGAGCAGAGTTGCGGTCGAATCCATCAGCCGCGAGCCACAGACGCGGCAGGTGGGTCCCTTGCGGGGCGTGCGTTCCTTGGCGATCTTCGACGCCGGCGAGTCGTCGGGGACGAGATCGGTCAGGAATCGGGAGCGACGACGGGCTCGGCCGCCTTCGTTGCGCGCGAGGGCCCACGACAGATGCAGGTGCTCGCGGGCACGCGTCACGCCCACGTAGAACAGTCGGCGCTCCTCTTCTACGTCCTCCCAGGACCCCTTGATGGCCTGGCTGATCGGCAGTGATCCGTCGGTCAGCCCCACCAGGAAGACCGCATCCCACTCGAGTCCCTTGGCCGCATGCAGCGACGACAGGGTGACGCCCTGGACCGTCGGCGGGTGGCGTGCCTCGGATCGGGTCGTGAGTTCGGCGGACAGTTGCGGCAGCGTGAGGTCGGGGTTCTCGGCGACCATGTCCTCGGTCAGCTGGACCAGCGCCTTCAGCGACTCCCACCGGGCGCGCGCCTGGGCGCCCGATGGTTCCTCGTCGGTGAGTCCGAGTTCGGCGAGGACCGCGCCCACGACCTCGATCGTCGTGACACCGGGCTTCACCTCACGGTTGGCGACGGTGGCGATCTGCCGCATCGCCTGCCGTACCTCGGTGCGCGCGAAGAACGCCTCGCCACCGCGCACCTGATACGGGATGCCGGCCTCGGTCAGTGCCTGCTCGTAGTTCTCCGACTGGGCGTTGACGCGGTAGAGGATCGCGATCTCCGACGGCGCCACACCCGACCTGATGAGGTGTTTGATCTCGATCGCGATCGAGGTGGCGGCAGCCGGCTCGTCGTCGTATTCGGCGAACTGCGGTTGCGGGCCGGATGGCCGCTGTCCGATGAGGCGGAGCCGGGTCCCGGCGATGCGTCCGCGCGCGGCACCGATCACGCGGTTGGCGAGGTCGACGACCTCGGGTGTGGACCGATAGTCGCGTTCCAGCCGGACGACCGTCGCCTCCGGGAAGCGGCGGCTGAAGTCGAGCAGGTAGTTCGGGGACGCGCCGGTGAACGTGTAGATCGTCTGATTGGCGTCACCGACGACCGTCAGATCGTCGCGCTCGCCGAGCCAGGCGTCGAGCAGGCCCTGCTGGACGGGCGTCACGTCCTGGTACTCGTCGACGACGAAACACCGGTAGCGCGAACGGAATTCGTCGGCCGCACCGGGTTCGATGGTGAGGATCTGCGTCATGTAGATGAGCATGTCGTCGAAGTCGAGGAGGCGATCGCCGTCCGGCGAGACCTTGGAGTCCTCGTAGTGGCCGTACACCGCGGCGACCTTCTGCGGCGGTGCGGGCGACTCGCGTCCGAGGCGGCCGACCGCCTCGACGTAGTTCTCCGGCGAGATGAGGGTGGCCTTCGCCCACTCGATCTCCGACGACAGGTCGCGCAAGGTGTCGGTCGCGGTGTCGAGTCCGGCGCGGCGTGCGGCGCGCGAGATGAGCGGGAACTTGTTGTCGATCAGCTCCCACCGGGCATCGCCGAAGGCACGCGGCCAGAAGTAGCGCAGCTGCCGCATCGCCGCGGCGTGGAAGGTCTGGGCGGCGACGTTGCCGGTGGCCCCGCCGACGCCGAGGCTCCGCAACCGGGTCCGCATCTCGCCGGCCGCGCGAGCGGTGAACGTGACCGCGAGGACCTGGCCAGGATTCACCTGACCGGTGTCGACGAGGTGGGCGATGCGTCGCGTGATGGTGCGCGTCTTGCCCGTACCCGCGCCGGCCAGCACACAGACCGGGCCGCGCGGCGCGAGGACGGCAGCGGACTGCTCCGGGTCGAGTCCCTCGACCGCGCCGGCATCGCGGAAGCGGGCATCGGGGTTCGCGGGGGAGGTCGGATGGCGCACGGACTCCACTATGTCACCACCCACCGACGCTCTCCGGACCGGCGATCGGGCTGTGGGTGACGCGCCACACGTCGGCGATCGCGGCGCCAGTGGGAACAGCCTGCGCATGCGTGGTGTTATGGCAGTCATGAGCAACGTGATCGACGACGAGGCCGGCGCCCGCAACTCCGACACCGGCGAACTGACCATGTACACCACCTCGTGGTGTGGTTACTGCGCCCGCCTGAAGACCGGGCTGAAGGCCAGCGGTATCCCCTGGCAGGAGATCGACATCGAGCTGAACCCGGATGCCGCCGAATTCGTCGGCAGTGTCAACGGCGGCAACCACGTCGTCCCGACCGTGCTCTACGCCGACGGCACGACCGCTACCAACCCCTCGATCGCCGACGTCAAGAAGAAACTCGGCGTCTGATCTCGTGACCTGAACACCCGGGCCGGCCCTCGCCGGACCCGGGTTTTCTCGTCTACCGGGTCTGCTGCGCCGTCACCCGGCTGCGGCCCAGGACTCGATCAGCGTGCGTGCGATGGAGATCGATCCGGGCAGCTGCAGACGGGGTGCCCCGCCGTCGGGTCCGGGATCGGCACGCGTCCACCCGTCCCGCGACAACGCCTCACGCACCTCGTCGCGATGGAACCACTGCGCATCGCCGATCTCACCGTCGAGGAAGGCGAGCTCGTCGGCGGGATCGCCGATCGCCGAAAAGCCGAGCATCAGCGACCGCGGGAACGGCCACGGCTGGCTGCCCAGATAGCGCGGTTCGCGCACCACGATGCCGACCTCTTCGTGTACCTCGCGCAACACACACTGTTCGAGCGACTCCCCCGGTTCGACGAACCCGGCGAGGGTCGAGTACCAGCCGTCGGGCCAGACGGCCTGGCGTCCCAACAGGATCCGGTCGGCGCCGTCGTGGACCACGGTGATGATCGCGGGATCGGTGCGCGGGAACTCGTCCCGGCCCGACTGGATGCTCCGACGCACCCAGCCGCCCCGCGCCGGCCGGGTCGCCGATCCGTCGACCGGCGAATGACTCGCCGTCTCATGCCAATTGAGGATTCCCAGTGCGGTGACGAGCAGTCCCGCCTCGTCCGGCGTCAGATGCACGGCGCCACGCCGTGCGTCGTCGGTGGGTCCGTCGATGTGATCGACGCGGCGCGCCCACCGGTCGACACCGTCCACGACACCGAGGATCACCGCGTCGGCGGGCGGTTCGTCGGCGACGGTGGTCGCCGGAACCCAGTGCAGCGCACCGGCGTCGCCGACCGGATACCGACCGTTGGAGTCGATCAGCAGCACCTTCGCCTGTGGCCATCCCGCCAGCATGCGCTCGGCGTCGTCGCGGACCTCGTCGGCGCGGTGGAAGGTCGCGCGCGACAGCAGCGGTTGGTGGACCAGTTCGAAGTGCACGTCGGTGTGTCCCTTTTCAGTGGTCGGTGCGGGGTGTTCCGGTGGTCGACAGGGCTTCTCGTCGACAGGAGTTCTCGTCGACCGTGTTTCTCGTCGACGGGGTCTAGTCGTCGCCGGGGCTTTTGCGGACGTACAGCAGGCGGTCGCCGACCTCGATCTGCTCGACCTCGCTGTCGTCGACGCGATGCAGCACCCCGTTGCGGACGACACCGAGAACGATGTCACGGGTGTGCGCGGGAGAGCCGCCGGTCTCGGTCGGGTCGACCTCGCGTTCGGCGATGGCGTAACCCGCGTCGGGGGTGAGGAGGTCCTCGATCACCTCGACCACCGACGGGGTCATCGTCGCGATGCCGAGCAGGCGGCCGGCCGTCTCCGAGGACACCACCACGGAGTTCGCGCCCGACTGTCGCATCAGGTGGGTGTTCTCCGACTCGCGGATCGACGCCACGATCTTGGCCCGGGGGTTGATCTCACGTGCGGTGAGCGTCGCCAGGACGGCGGTGTCGTCGCGGCTGGTGGCCACGACGATGCTCGAGGCGTGGGCGACTCCGGCCAGACGCAGCACGTCGGATTTGGTGGCGTCGCCGCGGACGGTGACCAGACCGTTGGAGGCCGCCGACTCCAGGACGGTCGGGTCGGAGTCGACGACCACGATCTCCGACGGCTTGATGCCGTCGCCGCGCATGGCGTCGATCGCGGTGCGGCCCTTGGTGCCGTAGCCGATGACGACGGTGTGATTGCGCACGGTATTCCTCCAACGCTGGATCTTGAGCGCCTGTCGGGACCGTTCGGTGAGCACCTCGAGGGTGGTGCCGATCAGCACGATCAGGAACAGCACGCGCAGCGGCGTGATGAGCACGAGGTTGATGAATCGAGCGAAGGGACTGACCGGCGTGATGTCGCCGTATCCCGTGGTGGACAACGTCACCGCCGAGTAGTACAGCGAATCCAGGTAGGACAGCTCGCTGCCCTGCAGATCGCGGTAACCGTCGCGGTCGAGCCAGACGACCACCGAGGTGAAGAACAGCGCGAGACACGCCCAGAACACGCGGCGTCCGATCGCACGGCTGGGACTCTGCTGCAGTTCGGGGATGCGGACGACGCCGACCAGAGCATGGTCGGGCCGGTTGGCCAGTTCGGCGTCGGATCCGAAGCGGCCGCGGAAGCGGTTACGCACTGCCACGTTTGCGCTCCTGGAGTTCGCTCACACGCTGAAATGTAACCCACCCGGCGGCACGAGGGCTCATTTGGCCAGCTTGGCGGCCAGGGTCGCCTCGTCGGGCAGGTCGTCGGCCTCGAGGGTGTGTCCGTCACGCACGTAGTGGAAGGCCGCATGCACCTTCTCCACCGGGACACCGGCGAGCTGCGCCCAGGCGATCCGGTAGGCGGCCAGCTGGATGAACAGCGACTCCCGTTTCGCCGGTTCGGGGACGACGCCGGTCTTCCAGTCCACGACCGTCCACGAGCCGTCCTTCTCGGCGAAGACCGCGTCGATTCGGCCGCGCACGACGATGCCGCCGATCACGGTCTCGAACGGCACCTCCACCTCGGTGGGGCTGCGATTGGCCCAGCGGGACGCGAGGAATGCCTCGCGCAACGCGTCGAGGTCGGCGTCGGGGCTCGCCGTGGCGTCCGCGGCACCGGGCAGTTCGTCGATGTCGAGCAGCCGCGTGGCGCCGAACCAGCGTTCCACCCAGGCGTGGAATGCGGTGCCGCGCCGGGCCATCGGGTTGGGACGGAAGGGTGTGGGGCGTCGGAGCCGGCGGGCGAACTCGGCCTCGTCGGCGTCGAGTTCGACGAGCTGGCTGACCGAGAGGTGGGTCGGCAGTGTCACCTCGACGAGGGCCTGGTTGGACTGATGGTGCTCGGCCAGCAGCGCCGAGACCTCTGCCTCCCACGCCGCAACCTCGTCCTCCGGGTCGGGCGGCATCGGCAACGTCTCCGGATCGTCCGAGGCGTCGGGCGCCTCGAACAGCGCAGGCGCTTCGCGGGCCGTGATGGCGTCGAGCACGAGGTCGGCGGCGGCCTGCACGGCGTCGCGGCGACCGGCGAGCGGATCACGCGGCCACGGCTGTGCCACAACGCGTTCGGCCAGCGGGTTGGTCGCGTCCTCGGCGGGCGGCGGGGTGCGGACCGCGATCGACAGGCCGGTCGAGTCGACGGCGGGATCGGTGATCGCCTCGTCGATGGCGACCATCAGCTCGTCGAAGAAATCCGAACCGCCGCGCGGCTTGTCACCGGTCTCCGACCAGTGGTGGGCGGAGATCAACAGGTCGTGCCGTGCACGGGTAAGGGCGACGTAGAGCAGGCGCCGATCCTCCTCGAGGCGTCGTTCGCTGATCGCCGCCTTGTGGTCGGACAGGGCGTCCTCGAGTTGCTTGCGGTCGCCGACGGTGTCGATCTTCAGCAGCGGGAAGCCCTCGGGCGTGCCGTCCGCCGACTCGGCCGGGATCGCGAGGTCGCCGCGCAGGTCGGCGGGGAGTTCGCGCGCGCTGCCGAGCCACGTGGTGTCGGCCTTGGCGCTCGGGAAGATTCCCTTGGCCAGGTGCGGGATCGCCACGACGTCCCACTCGAGCCCCTTGGCCGCGTGCACGGTGAGGATCTGCACGCGCTGCTCGGCGACCTCGATCTTGCCGGGCTCCAGGCCTTTCTCGATGGACTCGGCGGCGTCGAGGAATGCCAGCAGCCCGGGAAGGTTCGCGCCGGGACGGTCGGCGTAGTGGCTGACGTAGTCGGCGAAGGCGTCGAGGTGTTCGCGGCCGGTGATCGCGCCGCGCATGCGCCGGGCCCGGATCTGCGCCTCGACGCCCACGCCGATGGTGTTCTCCACATCGGCGACGAGTTCGGGCAGTGGTTGTCCGATGCGGCGGCGGAGGGATTCGAGCTGCGCACCGAACGCCCGGATGCGGGCGTATCCCTCCGGGCTGTAGTCGCCGGGGTCACCCGGATCGACCACGGCGTCGGCGATCCCGGCGCGATCGACGATCTCGGTGGGCAGTACGGCGTCGAGCGCGGCGTCGAGTTCCTCGCGGCTGGTGACGACGCCACCCGCCTCGGCGTAGCTCTCGGCGGCCAGCGTGGTGGCCCGACGCCACAGCGCGGCAAGGTCTTTGGCGCCGAGGCGCCAGCGGGCACCGGTGAGGAGTCGCATGACGGCGGTGCCGGCCATCGGATCGGCCATCACGCGCAGGGTCGCGACGATGTCCTCGATCTCCGGGACGTGCAACAGTCCGCCGATGCCGACGACCTCGGTGGGGATGCCGCGGCTCTCCAGCTCGGCGGCCAGCGGGGCGGAATCCTCGTTGCGCCGCACCAGGATCGCCGTGGTGGGCGGAGCCTCGCCGGCGGTCTCGGCCGCGCGATAGCGCCGCTCGACCTCGTCGGCGATCCAGTTCCGTTCGTCGAGAACGGTCTCGGTGAGGGCGATGGCCGCGGTGCCGTGCGGGGCGTCGGGGCGGGGCCGCAGAATGGAGACCGGGATCCCGCGGCGCCGCAGTTCCTCCGAGATCTGGTTGGCCAGGCGGAGGCCCTGAGCTGCGTTGCGCCAGCTGGTGAGGAGTTCGCGACGTTCGGCGGGCGTGCCGTCGGGTCGTGGGAAGTCGCGGGCGAACCGCGGGAGGTTGGCCGCCGACGCACCGCGCCAGCCGTAGATGGACTGGATCGGGTCACCGACCGCGGTGACGGCGACCGACTCCCGCGACGGGTCGTGGCCGCCGAACAGGGTCGACAGCAGCACGCGCTGCGAATGGCCGGTGTCCTGGTACTCGTCGAGGAGGACCGCGCGGAACGCCGTGCGCTCGGCGGCCACGACCTCCGGGTTGGACACGACGAGCTTCGCGGCGAGCGACATCTGGCTGCCGAAGTCGAGCGAGGACTGCGCCCGCATCGTCTCGCCGAGCGCGATCACCATCGGGATCAGTTCGCGCCGCTCGTCGATGACCTCCTTGACCTTCAGCAGCGCCTGCGTGGGCTTGTCGCGCTGCTTCGGACCCTTCGGCAGGGTGTCGATGAGCTCGTAGAGTCGCGAACCCGCCTTGGCGAGATCGTCGATGTCGACGAGGTGTTCGGACATCTCGCCGTACAGCTTGAGGACCGACTCGGTGACGCTGGCCGGAACCTTCTTGGTGTTCAGCTCCCCCGGCCACGACGACACGAGCGAGAAGGCGAGCTGCCACAGTTCGGTCTCGGTGAGCAGCGTCGACGACGGTTCGACGGGCAGCAACAGACCGTAGTCGGCGATCAAGCGGCCGGCGTAGGCGTGATAGGTGCTGACCTCCGGGTCGGCGCCGCGCAGCCTTGCGGCGAGCGTCCCGTCCGGGTCCCAGGTGCGCAGGGCGGGCGCGCCCGACAGCATGGACAGGCGACGCCGGATACGTGCGCCGAGCTCGCTGGCGGCCTTGCGAGTGAAGGTGAGTCCGAGGATCTCGTCGGGTGCCACGATCTGGTTGGCGACGAGCCACACCACCCGCGAGGCCATCGTCTCGGTCTTGCCCGCACCGGCTCCGGCGACGACGAGCATCGGCTCGACCGGCGCCTCGATCACCGCCACCTGTTCGGGGGTCGGGTCGGGAAGGCCGAGCGCCCCGGCCAGCGACTTCGCGCCGATCATCGTCCGGCCGGGCGTGAGTCCACCGGTCTGGGTTCCGCTAGTCATCGGTCACCGCCTTTCCGGGGATCTTCGCGGGGCAGCTGGTGGTGAGGTTGCAGTGCACGCAGCCCGGGTTGGGTGTCGCGGTGAAGGTCGGGCCGATGCTCGCGCGGGCGGCCCGGCGCACCACGCCGATCCACTCGTCGAGCATCTCGGGCGTCAACGGCGACTGGACGCGTTCGGCCGCACCGGAATTGCGGTTCGCGGTGGACACGTAGACCAGGCGCGCACCACCCGGCGGGACATCACCGAACTGTGGCACTCCCCCATGCGCCAACGCGACCTGGTAGGCCGCCATCTGGGCGTGCTCGTCGGCCTCGGCCTTGGTGATCGCGTTCTTCGACGTCTTGACGTCGACGACCACCGGCCGGCCGGCCGCATCGGTCTCGAGGCGATCGACGCGGCCGCGCAGCCGCACGTCGGGCGCATCCTCTTCGTCGGGATCGCCGGTGGGACCGCCGGGAACGGTTGCGTCGACCGGCAATTCGACACCGACCTCCTCGAGGTCGGCACGCGAGATCCGCAGCCAGTCGCGGAAGTGGCCGAGCATGCTCTCGGCACGTTCGAGTTCGCGGGCCGAGTACCAACCCGCGCCGGTGTCGACCCGGTCCCAGATCCCGCGCAGCGCCGCGGTCACCTCGGCCGGATCCAGCTGTCCGGCAACGGCCTGGACGAGTGTGTGCACGAGGCTACCGGTGAGCGCGGGCGTCCCGTCGCCGTCGCGGCCGCCGTTGCGTTCGAGCACCCAGCGCAGCGAACACCGGTTCAGCGCCTCGACATTCGACGGCGACAGCACGACAGGCCCGTTGTCCGGTGTCCACAGCGGCGCATCGGTGCTGGGTTGGGCGAGTCCGAACCAGTCGCGCGGGTGGGCGCCGGGGATGTCGGAGTCGGCGAGTTCGGCGAGTAACCGCGCCGCGGCCCGGGTCCGCTCATCGGGTTCGTGGGCACCGGCCATGACCACCGAACGCAGGGTCGCGACCAGCGACGGGAGCGACAGGACGCGGTCCACACCCGGATCGAGTTGCAGTTCGGCCCGGGGCGCCTCGTCGTCGGGATCGTCGACGAGATCGGCGAGTTCGGTGAGGAAGCGCGACGGCGAGGCGTCGCCGCTGCCGTCCTCGACCGCGGTCACGAGCAGCCTGCTGCGTGCACGCGTGCAGGCGACCAGGAACAGTCGCCGTTCGTCGGCCAGTGCGGTGGCGCCGCGCGCGACGGTGTCGACCGCGCCGGCGTCCATGCCGTCGAGAATGTCGACGAGCGCACCGGTGGACAGCACACCACCCCGGCTGCGCAACGACGGCCACAGGCCGTCCTGGACCCCGGCCACCGCGACGACCTCCCACTCGCGTCCCACCGCGGCATGCGCCGACAGGACGGTCACCGATTCGGTTGCTGCCGTGGCGGTTCGGCTGTCGCGCGGGATCTGCAGCTGGGAGAGGTAGTGGACGAACCCGGCCGGCCCGGCGGCGGGCAGGGTGTCGGCGAAGTTGGCCGCCGCCTCGAACATCGCCATCACCGCGTCGAGGTCACGGTCGGCCTGCTCCCCGGCCGGTCCGCCCCGCACCGCCGACGCCGCCCAGCGCCGTTCCAGACCGGTGGCCTGCCAAGCCGCCCACAGCGTCTCCTCGACGCCGCGTCCGGCATCGTGTGCCCGCTGGCCGGCGGCGACGACGTCGAGAACGCGGGCCAGCGGCGCCGCCTCGGTCTCGGTGAGGGCCCGGCGGTACCGTGCGCCGAGCTCGGGGTCGAGGAGGGCGCGGGTCAAGGAGGTCAGCGAATCCGGTTGTGCCGTCGGGTCGTTCTTCTCGTCTAGGCGCCGGATGCCGCGACGCAGGCGTCGCATCGCACCGGGATCGGCCGCACCGACCGGCCCCGACAGCAGCGTGAGCGTGTCCTCGGTGGTGAACAGTTCGGACTCCGGGATCGCCTCGCTCCGCGTCGTCGGGTCCTCGCGGCGGGCGGCGACCACACGCAGCACCAGCATCAGTGCGATCACCGCACGCTGACGGTGCAGTGGCAGGTCGCTGGCGGGGGTCGTCACCGGGACTCCTGCCGAGCGGAACGCACGGCGCAGCGGGGGCAGGGCGAGGGACACCGACCGCACGATCACGGCCATCTGCGACCACGGCACGCCGTCGAACAGGTGCGCTCGACGCAGCAGATCGGCGATCGCGGTGGCCTCCTTGGCCGCCGAGCCGTACACGCGCACGGCCGCCACGTCGCGTGGCACGGCCGCGTCGGACTCGGCCTGCACCGGTTGCGGATACGCGTGTGGGCGCGCCCCGGGGAGCCGCGCCGCGATCGCGCGGCCCAGGCGGGCGAGGTCGGGGTGGGAGCGGAAGTCGTGTTCGAGCACGATGTCGCGCTCGGACCCCGGCTCGGCGAGCCCGTCGGCGAATCGTGGACTGGCCCCGCGGAATCCGAACACCGACTGATCGGTGTCGGCCGCGATGATCGTCGAGGTGGTGCCGGTACCGACCAGCCGGATCAGCTGTGCGGCCTGCGGATCCAGATGTTGCGCGTCGTCGACGAGCAGGTGGCGGATGCGGCGGCGTTCGCCGCTGAGCAGGTCGGGATCGGTCGCGAAGGCCGACAACGCCGAACCGATCAGCTCGGCGGCGTCGACGGCCGGTGCCGACGCACCGGGCGTCTCGAGTCCGACCGCGCCGCGCAGCAGCATGTTCTGCTCGTACTGGGCGTACGCACGGGCCGCGGCCGTCCACTCGGGGCGTTTGTGTTCGCGCCCGAGGGCCGCGAGTTCTTCCGGTCCGACGCCGCGTTCGGCGGCCCGCATCATCAGGTCGCGCAGTGCCTGCGCGAAGCCGTCGGTACCCAGCGCCGGCCGCAGATGTGCCGGCCAGTACTCCGCGCCGTCCTCGATGTCGCCGGCGAGCAGCTCGCGCAGCACGACGTCCTGCTCCGATCCGGTGATCAGCCGCGGGGGCGGGTTGCCGTGTGCACTCGCCTGCAGGCGCAGGATCGCGAAGGCGTAGGAGTGCACGGTCCGGACGAGGGGCTCGCGGAGTGCGCCGCCGAGCACACGCCTCCCGGCCGCGTTGGCCGAGAGCACGCGCCGGGTGATCTCCTCGCGCAACGCGACCGCCGCCCGGCGGCTCGACGCCAGGACGAGGACCGATTCCGGATCGGTCGCGGGGTCGAGCAGGCGCGCGACCGCGGCGTCGACGATCAGCGAGGTCTTGCCGCTGCCCGGTCCGCCGTGGACCCGCACCGGACGCCAGGCCTGCTCCTCCTCGCCGGCCGGGATGCTCGCCGCCGGGTCGATGACCTGCGCGATCGCCGGCGGCCACTCCCGGGGACGGTCCGCGGCCTCGGGCGCCGCGACGAGCCGTGCGCGCAGGGCGCTGCGTGACGCCTGGGTGCCCGGTTTTCGACTCATGGGCTCCATCGAATCATGTGCCACCGACGAGTCCTGCGCCCCGCGGTGTCGGTGCGGGTGGGTCGGGCTCGCGACCCGCGCATGCGGCAGGATGGACGGGTGACAGCTCTCAACACGTATGTCTTCGGCGGCGACTCGGCGGAGAGCGACACCGTTCTCGCGGTCCACGGTCTCACCGGCCACGGTCGTCGCTGGGAGCCCCTCGCACAGCACCTGAGCGGTGTCCGCATCGTCGCACCGGATCTCATCGGCCACGGCCGTTCCCCCTGGCGCCCGCCGTGGAGCATCGAGCACCATGTGCGTGCACTGTCGGCCGTGCTCGATGACCACGTCCCGGCCGGGCGGCCGATCGTCCTCGTGGGTCACTCGTACGGCGGTGCACTCGCACTACACCTGGCGAATCGCCGGCCCGACGCCGTCAAAGGACTCGTCCTCCTCGACCCCGCGCAGGGCCTCGACCCCGAGTTCGCGCTCCAGGTCGCCACCGACAGTCTCGACAACTGGGACTACGCGAGCGCCGACGCCGCGCGCTCGGCCAAACGCGCCGAGGGCTGGGCGGACGTTCCCGACGACATCCTCGAGGCCGAGCTCACCGAGCACCTCATCCCCCGCCCGCACGGCCGGGTCGGCTGGCGGGTCAGTGCACCTGCGGCCGCCGCATCGTGGAGCGAGATGGCCAGGCCCGCAGTGCTTCCGCCGCCGGGCGTGCCCACGCACGTCGTCGTCGCCGATCAGGTGCAGCCGCCTTTCGTGCGGCCGGCGTTCCTGGAGGCCTGCGCGAGCGAACGTGGGAACGACGTGACCGTGCACCACGTCGACTGTGCGCACATGGTGCCGTTCCTCGAACCCGAACTGTCCGCGTCGCTGATCCGCTCGTTGCTCTAGGGCCCCGATGGCTGCGATCACCGAGGAGCAGGTCGAAACCGTCCGCGCCCTGGTCGCGGCGATCCCGGTCGGCCAGGTGAGCACCTATGGCGACCTGGCCGGCGCGGCCGGACTGTCCAGCGCCCGGATCGTCGGCTGGATCATGCGCACCGACACCGCCGACCTGCCGTGGCATCGGGTCGTCCCCGCGAGCGGCCGTCCCGCACCGCATCTCGCGAATCGTCAGCTCGAACGGCTTGCGGCGGAGGGGGTCCCGATCGCCGACGGACGGATCCGGTTGCGCGAGTGCCGGTGGGCGATCGCGTGACCTCGATACGCGGCGTCCTCGCTTCGCTCGGTCGTCGCTACTCGGCCAGCAGAACGAACCACCCGCCGGCCCGGCCGTCACCACCCGGCCAACAGAACGAACCACCCGCCGGCCCGGTCGTCGCTACTCGGCCAACAGAACGAACCACCCGCGGGCCCGGCCGTCGCTACTCGGCCAACAGAAGGAGCCACCCCCGCGGGCCCGGCCGTCACCACTCGGCCAGCAGAACGAACCACCCGCCGGCCCGGCCGTCACCACCCGGCCAGCAGAACGAACCACCCGCCGGCCCGGCCGTCGCCACCCGGCCAACAGAACGAGCCACCCCCGCTGGTTGAGTAGGCGAGGAGCTTGCGACGAGCCGTATCGAAGCCAGCCGACGCAGCTCACACGAGACGCGGCACCGGGGTGCGTCGGTACGGGCTGATCGCGGCCCGCATGCGGGTGACGATGAGGTCGACGATGCGCGGGTCCGGACCGAGCGGTGCGGCGACCGCGTCGGCGCCGTAGGTCTCCAGACGCTGGTGGAAGAGTCCCGGTGCGAGCAGGTAGCTCGCGACCACGACGCGGCGTCCGGTGCGGCGCGCCTTCTCGATCGCCTCCGGCACCGACGGTTGCGCGGTGGTGATGAACCCGACCTCCACGCGACCGCCGATCAGGGAATCCAGCTGCCGCGCAGCCAGATACACCTGGCCGCAGGCACTGGAGTCCGACGACCCGGCGGCGGCCAGGACCACCGCGTCGCCCGGCTCCCAGCCGGCCTCGGCGAGCCGCAGGCGGGCGACCGCCGCGATCGCCGGGTCAGGGCCGAGTGCACGGGTCACGACCGTGTCGGAGCGGCCGGCCAGCGCGACGTGTTCGGGGATGTCCTTGCGGACGTGGTACCCCGATGCGAGGAAGGCCGGCACCAGGACCGCGGGCTTGTCGAGGTCGGCGATGACCTCGCTGGGTGTCGGCCCGAGCACGTCGACGAAAGCGGTGCGGGTGAGTCCGATCCGCGCGCTGACGGCCTCGGCGATCTCGGCGATCACGTTGACGCCGTGCGGGTTACGGGTGCCGTGAGCGACCAGCACCGGACTGACGTCGCGCAGGCGGTCGCCGTGCGGGAGTCGAACAGTGCCATCTTGCAGGGCGTTGTCTCGCATGTGTCCTCCCCTGGACGTGGTCATTCGTCTTCGGCGTCGTACTCGAGGTCGACGGCCAGGCGGTAACCGCGTTTGACGACGGTCTGGACCATTTTCGAATCCCCCAGTGCCGCCCGGAGTCGCGCGACCGCGACCTCGACGGCGTGGGTGTCGGAGCTGTCGCCGGGCAGCACCGCGAGCATCTCCTGCCGCGACACCACCCGACCGGGGTTGCGTGCGAGCAGCTTCAGCAGCAGCAGACCCGTCGCCGACAGGTCCTTCAGCTCGCCGTCGACGACGACGGCCTGGCCGCGGATCGCGGTGTCGTGTCCGGCGACCCGCAGCACGTGGGTGCGGCGCGGTAGTTCGTCGGTGATCAGGCGCGCGAGCGCTCCGAGCCGGAACCGGCGCGGATACGTCGTCGGGATCTGCAGCGCCTCCAGCGGACTGGCGGTCACCGATCCCACGCACATCACCGGGACCGCGGTGCGCAGTGCGTGCACGAACTGCTGCAGTTTGCCGAGTTCCTTGGCGCGGGTGAGGATCGACGCCGCGGCCGGTGCGCTGGTGAAGGTGATCGCGTCGAGGTCGCCGCGCAGAACCTGCGCGATCATCTTGTCGATGCGCGCCACGTCTGGGTGCATGTTCCACCGGTAGACCGGGATCGGCACGACCTCGGCGCCCGCGGCCCGCAGGACGGTGCAGAAGTCCGGCAACGGTTCCCACTCGCTCGTCGCACCGTGGAGCTGTACGGCGATCCGCACACCCTCGACGCCCTCGGCGAGCAAGTGATCGAGCACCTCCGAGGAGGACTCGCTCTCCGGCGACCACTCCTCCCGCAGGCCCGCGGCGCGGATCGCGCCCTTCGCCTTGGGGCCGCGCGCGATCAGCCTGCTCTGCGACAGCGAACGCAGCACGTCCTCGGCGTTGCCCCAACCGTCGGCCGCCTCGATCCAGCCGCGGAATCCGATGCCGGTGGTCGCCACCATGATCTGCGGCGGCGAGGCGATGATCTCCTCGGTCACCCGCTCGAGTTCGGTGTCGTCGACGAGCGGCAGGATGCGGATCGTCGGAGCCTGGACGACCCGGGCACCGCGTCGTTCCAGCAGTACGGCGAACTCCTCGGCACGACGCGCCGCGGTGATGCCGATGGTGAATCCGGTGAGTGGCAACGGGTCGGACTCGGCCGCATCACCGGGAAGATTGATGGTGTTCACGCGGGAAAGAACACCTCGACGATCCGCTCGACGACGCGTACGCCGTAGCTCGGCACGGAGACCGATTCGTCGTCCAGGCACACACCGGTCCGCAGCGCGAAGACCTGCTTGCCCAGCGGCGAGGCCACCGTCGGCTCGCCGGCACGGTCACCGGTGAGTCCGCGCGAGAGCACCGCGGCGCGACCGAACGGGTCGATGTTGCCGATGGCGTACAGGCGCGAGCGGCCGGGAGCCGCCTCCCGATCGGTCTCCGCGGCCGGCAGACGGAACAGCGCCGCCTGCTCACCGCGTGGTCCGAGCACCGCTACTCCGCGTCCGATGATCAGGTCGTCGATCGGGCACGCCCTCACCCAGGCTCCCTCGACCGGCCCCGACGCGTCGGCTCCCGACCGCTGCCCGGTCTCGTCTGGTGCGATGGTCATGTCGGCACTCCTTCCTTCACCGGCGCTGCGGTCACAACCGACCCGGTGTTCTCCTCCGCTCCCGGACGCACCTGCGGCATGTCGAGCAGCACCGGCACCTTACGTTCGTACTCGGCGAACCGGATGGTCGGGTCGACCACGTCGGGTGCGTTCACGAACGACACGAACCGCTTCAACTTGTCCTCGTCGTCGAGCACCGCCGCCCATTCGTCCCGGTATCCGGCGACGTGCCGGGCCATCGCGTCCTCGAGTTCGGCGGCGAGTCCCAGGCTGTCGTCGCAGACGACCGCCTTGAGGTGGTCGAGACCGCCTTCGAGGGACTCCAGCCACGGCGCGGTGCGCTGCAGCCGGTCGGCGGTACGGATGTAGAACATGAGGTACCGATCAATGTAGGCGACCAGGGTGTCGTCATCCACTCCGCTGGCCAGCAGCTGCGCATGTTTGGGGCTCTGACCGCCGTTGCCGCCGACGTAGAGGTTCCAGCCGTTCTCGGTGGCGATCACGCCGACGTCCTTGCCGCGGGCCTCCGCGCATTCGCGGGCACACCCGGAGACGCCGAACTTGATCTTGTGCGGCGACCGCAGGCCCCGGTACCGCTTCTCGAGGAAGACCGCCATGCCGACCGAGTCCTGAACGCCGTAGCGGCACCAGGTGGAACCGACGCAGCTCTTCACCGTGCGCAGGCTCTTGCCGTAGGCGTGCCCGGACTCCATCCCGGCGTCGACGAGGCGTCGCCAGATCTCGGGCAGCTGGTCGACGCGGGCACCGAACAGGTCGATGCGCTGGCCACCGGTGACCTTGGTGTACAGCCCGTAGTCACGGGCGATCTCGCCGATCACGATGAGCTGCTCGGGGGTGACCTCACCGCCCGGCATGCGGGGCACCACCGAGTACGACCCGTTCTTCTGCATGTTCGCGAGGAAGTGGTCGTTGGTGTCCTGCAGTCCGGCCTGCTCGCCGTCGAGGATGTGATCGCTCGACGTCGAGGCGAGGATCGAGGCGACGGTCGGCTTGCAGATCTCGCAGCCCTGGCCGGTGCCGTAACGGTCGATGAGATCGGAGAAGGTCCTTATGCCGGTGACAGCGACGATCTCGTACAGTTCGGCGCGTGACTGGGCGAAGTGATCACACAGCGACTTGCTGAGTTCGACGCCCGACGCGGAGAGCAGCTGCTTGATGCTGGGCACACAACCGCCGCAGGTGGTGCCGGCCGAGGTGCAACCCTTGATCGCGGCGATGTCGCAGGCGCCGTCGGCGATGGCCGAGCAGATCGAGCCCTTCGACACCCCGTTGCAGGAGCAGATCTCGGCATCGTCGGGCAGCGCGTCCATGCCGACGCCGGTGCCGCCCTCCGGGGCGATCAGGGCCGCGGGGTCGCCGGGGATCTCGCGACCGACCATCGGCTTGAGCAGGGCGTACGCCGACGCGTCGCCGACCAGGATCCCGCCGAGCAGGGTCTTCGCGTCGTCGCTGACGACGATCTTGGCGTACTTGCCCGCGACCGCGTCGTGGTAGGTGATCTCGAGGGCGTTCTCGGTGGTCGCGAACGCATCGCCGAAGCTGGCGACGTCGACGCCGAGCAGTTTCAGCTTGGTCGACATGTCAGCGCCGGGGAAGGTCGACGAGCCGCCGAGGAGACGGTCGGCGACGACCTCGGCGGTCGAGTAGCCGGGGGCGACGAGTCCGTAGCAGCGGCCCTCCACCGCGGCGACCTCACCGATGGCGAAGATGTGCTCGTCGTCGGTGACGCAGTTCGTGTCGACGAGGACACCGCCGCGCTCGGCGACCGCGAGGCCCGCGTCGCGGGCGAGCTGGTCTCGGGGCCGGACGCCCGCGGAGAAGACGACCAGCGAGGCGTCGATCAGCGACTCGTCGGAGAGCGTGACACGCAGGCCGCCGTTCTCCGCGTCGGCGATCTCCGAGGTGCCGACGCCGGTGTGGACCTCGAGGCCGAGGTCGGTGACGAGGTTCTTCAGGATCGCGCCGCCGCCGGCGTCGACCTGCATCGGCATCAACCGCGGTGCGAATTCGACCACGTGCGGCTTCAGGCCCATCAGCTTGAGCGCGTTGGCCGCCTCGAGCCCGAGCAGACCACCTCCGACCACGACGCCCGTCGCCCCCGGGCCGGCCGCGTCGGCGGCAGCCCGGATGTCGTCGAGGTCGTCGAGCGTGCGGTAGACGAAGCACTTCGAGTTGTCGTGACCCGGCACCGGCGGCACGAAGGCGTACGAACCCGTCGCGAGAACGAGTGCGTCATAGGCGATCTCACGGCCACCGGAGGTCACCACGCGTCGATGCACGCGGTCGATGCCCGTGACGGCCTCTCCCAGATGCGTGACGACGAGATCGTCGCCGTCGTAGGTGTTGCCGTCCAGCGCGAGCGAATCACGCTGCCACGCACCGACGTAGGAGGACAGACCCACGCGGTCATAGGCCGGATCGCGCTCCTCGGAGACGATCTCGACGCGCCACCGGTTCTCGGTGTCACGCTTGCGCATCTCCTGCACGAAGCGGTGGCCGACCATGCCGTGACCCACCACGACGACGGTGTTGCGGCCGGTGTTGGTCTCGCTGCTCATTGTCTACTCCCTGTGCCTTGCCTGATGGTCGAGTTGCGCCGCGGGCGAACTCAGGCCAGTGCTTCCCTGGTGGCCGGCTCGCCGGTACCTGCGGTGGTTCCGGCGGCCTCCGCGACCGGCAGATCGGTGGTCTCGCCGACGACGATCGGGCGTCGTGCGTAGAACCACCAGGTGACCACCGCGGCCACCACGTAGAAGGTGAGGAACACCCAGAAGGCTTGCGTCGCCGATTGATTGGACTTGTAGCTGGACCGCAGCACCAGGTTGATGCCGACACCGCCGAGACCGCCTGCCGCACCGGCGATGCCGATGAGCGCACCGGACATGCTGCGCGACCAGGTCGACTTGCCGAAGGCGTTCAGCCCCGACAGCGTCTGCGCCCTGTGCTCCCAGATCGTCGGGATGATCTTGTACACCGATCCGTTCGCGATGCCGGAGATCAGGAACAGCAGGATGAAGCCGGTGATGAAGGCCGCGAGGACACCGCCGCTGATCACCTTGCCGTTGGCGTCGGCCGACATACCCGCGATCACGAGGATCGAGGCCGAGGCGGCCATCGCGATGAAGCAGTACAGCGTGACCTTGCCGCCGCCGATACGGTCGGCTAGCTTGCCGCCGTAAGGGCGGGCCAGCGAACCGAGAAGCGGTCCGATCCAAGCGATCTGCGCTGCCGCGAGCGCGGGCTTGGAGGCACCGGCGGAGGTGAAGCTGATGTTGAGGACCTGGCTGAACGCGAAACCGAAACCGATGAACGAGCCGAAGGTGCCGATGTAGAGCAGGCAGATGAGCCAGGTGTCGCGGTATTTGAGGCAGTCGATCATCGCCCTGCCGCTGGCGGTCTGGTGGTCGAGGTTGTCCATGTAGATCGCCGCGCCGATGCCCGCGACCGCGAGTGCCACGAGGTAGACCGCGCAGACGATCTCCGGCTGGTCGGCGAAGAGCCAGATGACCAGCAGGCCGATGACCTGGACGACCGGGACGCCGATGTTGCCGCCGCCGGCGTTGAGGCCGAGCGCCCAGCCCTTGAGTCGCTGCGGGTAGAAGGCGTTGATGTTGGTCATCGAGGAGGCGAAGTTGCCGCCGCCGAAGCCGGTGATGGCCGCGACCGCGAGGAACCAGCCGAACCCGAACTCGCCCGGGTTCATCATCAGCATCATCGTCAGGCCGGTGGGGACGAGGAGGACGATGGCGGAGAAGATCGCCCAGTTGCGTCCGCCGAACCTCGCGGTGGCCTGGGTGTAGGGGATGCGCAGGCACGAGCCGACGAGGGTCGCGGTCGCGGCGATGACGAACTTCTGATCCATGCTGATGCCGTACTCCGGGCCCATGAACAGGGCCATCACGGAGAACAGCGACCAGATCGAGAAACCGACGTGTTCGCAGATCACCGACCACACGAGGTTGCGCTTGGCGATCGCGGCGTTGCCGTTCTCCCAGGCGACCCGGTCCTCGGGGTCCCAGTCGGTGATGGTGTGGTCACGCTTGAGCTGTGCTCTGAGGTCTGCGAATGCCATGCGTCCCCGTCTTCCGATGCTTGGTGGTCACTGCACGAGCAGTGCGGGCTGTCTTCTCGACACGACAGCGCGCTGTCATATCGGACGCCGACACCGATGTCGTGCGACTGAGACCAAGCATCCCGGGGACGTGTTGCGCGGATTTTCCGCGAGGTGACCGGACCGTCACGTTGTTCTCACTTCGGCACGCAGGCCGTGTGAGAACTCGGACAAACCGCGATCAGGGCTGTGAGCTGCGGTTATACGAGCAAACGTACCAGCTCGACGACCCGCTGCAACCCGGGCAGTGCGCCGGCCGTCGAGCGCGGGTGCAGGGCGTGGACGGCCAGACGGAACATCGTCGCCCGCAGCATCATCTGCGGCCACTCCGGTTGATCCGACCACCGCTGAACGAGTTCGGTGTCGGCGCCGCCCCAGGCTAGGGCGTCGACCACGGCCACCGCGGCCGCCCACGGGGCAGGCCGCCAGTAGGGGACGATGTCGGTGATGCCCGGTGCCGCGGCACCGGCGAAGAGCACGGTGCCGAACAGATCGCCGTGCACGACCTGAGACGGCAGGTCGACCGGCTTGCGGAGCTTCGCCAGCGTTCTCAGCATCTCGACGCTCTGCACGCCGTCGGGTGCGGTCGGCTCGACCATGCCCGCGGCACGTGCCGAGCGCAGCGGCACCTCCTCCCACGCGGCCCGGTCGGCGGCGGTGAAGACGTCGACGTCGGTGTGTGGCGGCGCGGGCGGCTGCAGCAGGAACCGCGGGCGTTCGAGGGACGCAGTCGCCTCGTGTAGACGGTCGGCGACGAGGACGACCTCGTCGTGGCGTGGTTCGGGTGTTCCGGCGATATAGGTGTCGGCCCGCCACCCCGAGACGACATATCGGCCGTCGGTGGCACGGAACGGCCGTGCGATCCGCATGCCCTCGACGTAGAGCGTCTCGCGGACGGCTGCCGACCAGGCGGCGCGCGCGTGGTCGGGCACGAGCGACAGCACGACCTCACCGACGCGCCAGCCACCGATCCATGATTCGCCCATGGCGACGGGCGGATGGGAGGTGAGCCCGAACGTGTTCAGCACGTGTTCGGGCGGCTCGACGGTATTCACCAGGTCAGATTACCGAGCGCCGGTGACCGATTCGAGAAGGCACGCGGTGGGAGCACCCGGGAACGGATGCCCCCACTGCGGTGAGAAGGTGCTCAGTAGACCGGCAGCGTCTTGTCGACCTGGTTGGCCCAGGCGGTCACCCCACCCTGCAGGTGGGTGGCGTCGGCGAAACCGGCTCGCTTGAGTGCGGCGAGCGCCTCGGCCGACCGGATGCCGGTCTTGCAATACAGGACGGTCGGACGGTCCTGCGGGACCTTCGCCAGGCCCTCGCCGGAGAGGATCTCGCCCTTGGGGATGAGGGTCGCGCCCTCGATCCGCACGATGTCCCACTCCACCGGCTCGCGCACGTCGATGATCGCGAGCTTCTCTCCCGCGTCGATCTTCTGCTTGAGCTCGGCGGCGGTGAGCGTCGAGCCGGCCGCGGCGTCAGAGGCCTCGTTGGACACCACACCGCAGAAGTCGTCGTAGTCGATGAGGCCGGCGATGCGCTCGCCCTCCGGGTCCTTGCGGATCTTGATGGTCCGGTAGGTCATGTCGAGGGCGTCGTAGACCATGAGGCGACCGAGTAGCGGTTCACCGATACCGCAGATGAGCTTGATGGCCTCGGTGCCCATGATCGATCCGATCGAGGCGCACAGGATGCCGAGGACACCGCCCTCGGCGCACGACGGCACCATCCCGGGCGGCGGGGCCTGCGGGTAGAGGTCGCGGTAGTTGATGCCGCGGCCGTCGGGGGCGTCCTCCCAGAACACCGACGCCTGGCCCTCGAAGCGGTAGATCGATCCCCAGACGTACGGCTTGTGCGCGAGCACCGCGGCGTCGTTGACCAGATAACGGGTCGCGAAGTTGTCGGTGCCGTCGAGGATGAGGTCGTACTGCGAGAACAACTCGATCGCGCCCTCGGGTTCGAGTCGCTGATCGTGGATGTTCACGGTGACGTACGGGTTGATCTCGAGGATCGAGTCCCGCGCGCTCTCGGCCTTCGGGCGTCCGATGTCGGACTGGCCGTGGATGACCTGGCGCTGCAGATTGGACTCGTCGACGATGTCGAATTCGACGATGCCGATGGTGCCGATACCCGCCGCGGCAAGGTACAGCAGCGTCGGAGAACCGAGTCCACCGGCGCCGATGACGAGCACCTTCGCGTTCTTCAGGCGCTTCTGCCCGTCCATCCCCACATCCGGGATGATCAGATGGCGGCTGTAACGGGCCACCTCTTCATTGCTCAGTTCGGCTGCCGGCTCCACGAGGGGTGGCAGCGACCCGGTGAGCGACCCTTGCGACGACACGAACGCCTCCAGTAATCGGCGAGTACACGGACTCTTGGCACAACCACCGGAGTCGCCCGCTCATTCCCGGGGTCAGCGCTTGGGGAACGGCCAGGGATTCGGGCGGCAGACGAACGTGCGATTGGCCTTCATGTCCGGGTCGAGGGCCATGATCTCGGAGTTCGCGGTGCCGAAGGACTGTTGCATCATCACCGGCGCGAGCGCCCCGTTCTCGCGGCACGGCTCGTGCGATGCGTAGCCGAGTCCGTGTCCGACCTCGTGATTGACGAGGTACTGGCGGTAGGCGATGTCGTCACCCTGATAGGACAGAGCACCGCGCACCCAGCGGGCCTCGTTGAGCGTCACCCGTTCCTGCGGCGGGTAGTAACAGGAGGTCTCCAGCTTGATCTGGTATCCGCACAGTTCGCGGGTCGTGCCGGTGGAGACCAGGGTGATGCGCAGGTCCGGCTCGCCGCGGTCGATGCGGCGGAAGCTCACGCGCCCGTCGCCGATCCAGCTGCGCGGGTTGGCCAGCGTCATGTCGACCATCTTCGCGAAGGTCGGGTCGCCGCCGTAGTCCTGCGGATTCAGGCCGTTCTCCACCTCGACGGTGTAGGTGTACTCCTGGCCGCCGGTGCCGACCTTCGGACCCGCTCCGCGCAGCACCCGGAAGGTCTGCTTGCCCTGTGTGGTGAACGGGCCGCCCTGCGGCAGGGTGCCGGCGGGCAGTGCCGCGGCCTGGATGTCACCGGTCGGCGCACCGATCGGGCGTGTCTCGGTGCTGATGTCGGTGTTGCGGGCAGCCGAGTCGGGATTGACCGCGGCGGTCGGGGCCAGATCGGAACCCCGTCCGTCCTGGATGGTCACCACGATGAGAGCGATCGTGAGAATCGTCAGAACCGGGATGGCGTAGGCGCGCCAACCATACGTCGAGACGAACCGGCCGAGAGCCGACTGCTTCTTGTATTCGGGCTGCGCATCGCGGTCGACGCGGGGACGGCCGTTGTCATCGGTCGGGTCCCAGCGCGCCCGAAGCGGCTGGTCCGGCTTGGGACGCCCCGACGATCTCGGGCCGACATCCTTGGTGCGCACCGGTCCCTCGTCGAGGCCGGTGCCGCCATCCTCTGTGCGGCTCACGAAACAACTTTCTCACAGCGGACCGCAGATACTGCGCAGGAAGGTCTCCCGAGTACGATCTTCGCCATGTCGACCGCAACCAACGCGTCCTCGGTACCCGGACGCAGTACGCGCCTGCCGCGCAGCGCACGGCGCATGCAGTTGCTCGATGCGGCCAGTGAGATCTTCGTCGAACGCGGCTACCACGCTGCGGGGATGGACGAGATCGCCGTGCACGCGGGAGTGAGCAAACCCGTCCTGTATCAGCACTTCCCGTCGAAGCTGGACCTCTACATCGCGGTCGTCGACTCGCATGCCGAGAAGCTGGTCAGCGACGTCAACACCGCCCTGCGCACCACGACCGACAACCGGAAGCGTGTCCGGGCCGCGGTCGAGGCCTTCTTCGACTTCATCGACCAGGACAACTCGGGCTACCGGCTGATCTTCTCGTCCGACGCCTCCGACCCGGCGGTCATCCGTCGCGTCGAAGGTGCGACCGAGGCGTGCGTCGACGCGGTGTACGGCCTGGTCATGCACGACTCCGGCCTCGACCCGTATCGCTCGCGTATGCTCGCCTCCGGGCTCGTCGGCGCCAGCCAGGTCAACGCGCGTTACTGGCTCGAGGCCAAGCGTCCCGTCGACAAGCAGACGGCCGTCGACACCACCGTCGCACTGCTCTGGGGCGGTCTGTCCCACTTCCCGCGCCAGGCCGCACCGCAGGCCGACGCCGAGTCGCCGGCGGAGGACACCGACTCCGGTCCGGCCTGAGACCCCGACGACGGGTCCCGGACATACGACAAGGGTCCGGCGCGCACCTCGCGATCACTCGCAACGGTGCGCGCCGGGCCCTTGTTCGTGGGTCTGTGTCCCGCCTCAGGAACCGAATCCGACGCGACGGTTCTCCGACGCCCCGACCTCGACGTAGGCGATCTTGGTGACCGGGATCAGGTAACGGGCGCCCTTCTCGTCCACCAGGGCCAGCAGCTGCTGCTTGCCGCCAAGTGCCGCCTCGACCTCGGCGTAGGCCTCGTCGCTGGTCAGCGACGTCGCGACGGTCAGCTCACGCGGGCTGTCGGTGATGCCGATCTTCACTTCCACGGCCATGTGCCGCCCTCCTCCGGTGTCAACAACGCTTGCCGCACAAGGCTAGTCCAGCGGTCATGGGGCCGGACAGCCGCTCCGCTGACAGCGAAAAGCGGCGGGAACGAGCAGGAGGTCAGTCGAGTCCGAGATCGGCCATGCGCTCGGCGTGTTTGGCCGCGACCGCGTCGAAGAAGTGGGCGACCCCGGACAGCGAGGAGGCCCCGGAGAACAGCAGGTCGGTGACCTCCTCCTCGGCGGCGAGCACCCACTGCGCGTGGGTGATGGCCTCACCCAGGAGACGACGACCCCACAGGACCAGCGCGGACTTGATGGACGGATCGGCCTCGACGGCCGCCCGGACCTGCTCACGCGCGAACGCCGAATTGGCGGTCTCCGCCATCACCTCGGCCATCACGGTGCGCGAATCGGGCGGGAGCATGTCGGACAGTTCGACGTAGAAGTCGGAGGCCAGGCCGTCACCGACGTAGGCCTTGACCAACGCCTCGTACCATGTCTTCGGGGTGGTGGCCCGGTGGTATTGATCGAAGACCGAGCGGTAGCGTTCGACGGCCTCGGCCGCGGTGAGCCCCGTCATCGTCTCGACTCGCTCGGCGAGGCGGTCGAAGTGGCCGACCTCGGAGGCTGCCATGCGCGCAATCGCGATCTTGCTCGGCACGTCGGGAGCCATCGCCGACTCCTCGATGAGGCGATGGAAGGCGGCGAACTCGCCGGCCAGCAGCACCGCGAACAGCTTCCCGACCACGCGGTCCTGGGTCTCGATCGCAGCTACCGGGGTGATGTCGGAGGGTTCGGAAACAGGCGCCATGAGGTGATGGTAGCGGCCTCTCAGGAAGCACCAAGTACACTCGACCTCGGTGCACCCCGACGGGACCCCCCGGCGCCTGCCCGCCGAGCTGCGTGATCATCGTTTGCTCCCCGGCGCGAGCGTGTGGATGCGGCCGATTGGTTCCGACGACGAACCCCCGTGATGTACACGGGATCGAGACAGCGAGTTCCACGCGGAATCGAAGAGTTCGTCGCCCGACGCCCGGCCGAATCCCCGGTACCACCACGACATTTGCGCGCGCACTTTCGAGCTTTTTCCTCGTGCGCGCAGGAATCACACGCGCGCAAGAGAACTGGCCAGAAAGGCAACAACCGCACATGAGCGATTCGGCCGTGCAGACGACCATCGTCGACGAAACCCACACCGCCCCCACCTTCGCCGAACTCGGCGTGGACGAGCGTATCGTCTCGGCACTCACCGAGGACGGCAAGACCCAGACGTTCGCCATCCAGGAACTGACCCTCCCCCTCGCCATGGGCGGAGACGACCTCATCGGTCAGGCCCGTACCGGCATGGGCAAGACCTACGGCTTCGGCATCCCGCTGCTCCATCGCCTCGCCAACGCCGAGGCCTCGGGTGTCCGGCCCCTCGACAACACCCCCCGCGCCCTGATCATCGTGCCCACGCGCGAGCTCTGCGTGCAGGTGACCAGCGACCTCGAGATCGCCGCCAAGAACACCGACGTCACCCTCGCCGACGGCACCAACCGCATGCTGAAGATCACCTCGATCTACGGCGGCCGACCCTACGAGGCGCAGATCGCCGAGCTGCAGTCGGGCGTCGACGTCGTCGTCGGCACCCCGGGTCGCCTCCTCGATCTCGCCCAGCAGGGCCACCTCGTGCTCGGCAAGGTCTCGATCCTCGTCCTCGACGAGGCCGACGAGATGCTCGACCTCGGCTTCCTCCCGGACATCGAGCGCATCATGTCCGCGCTGCCGACCCCGCGCCAGACGATGCTGTTCTCGGCGACCATGCCGGGCCCGATCGTCACCCTGGCCCGCACCTTCCTGCACCGGCCCACTCACATCCGGGCCGAGAACGCCAACGACTCGGCGGTGCACGACCGCACCAAGCAGTACGCCTACCGTGCGCACGCTCTCGACAAGGCCGAGCTCGTGGCCCGCATCCTGCAGGCCGAGGGCCGCGGCGCGACGATGATCTTCACCCGCACCAAGCGCACCGCGCAGAAGGTCGCCGACGACCTCGCCGAGCGCGGGTTCAAGGTCGGCGCCGTGCACGGCGACCTCGGTCAGGTGGCTCGCGAGAAGGCCCTCGGCCGGTTCCGCGACGGCACCATCGACGTCCTCGTCGCCACCGACGTCGCCGCCCGCGGCATCGACATCGACGACGTCACCCACGTCATCAACTACCAGTGCCCCGAGGACGACAAGACCTACGTGCACCGCATCGGGCGCACCGGTCGTGCGGGCCGTACCGGCATCGCCGTGACCCTCATCGACTGGGACGAGCTGCACCGCTGGGAGCTCATCGACAAGGCCCTCGGGCTCGGCATCCCCGAGCCGGTCGAGACCTACTCGACGTCGGAGAACCTGCGCGAGGACCTGTCGATCCCCGAGTCGGCCACCGGCCGCATCGTGGCCGCCAAGCCCGCCCGCGACCCGAACGAGACCCGCGAGACACGTGAGGACCGGGAACCGCGCAAGCGGTCGACCCGCACCCGTCGTCGTACCCGCGGCGGCCAGGGTTCCGAGGCCGGCGACACCGCGAAGTCCGCAAACACCGCGGAGTCCACCGCCACCGCCGAGAGCGGCGAGTCGGCGAGCAACGACACCAAGGCTTCCGGTGAGGACAACGGCGACGGCACCTCGAAGCCGCGTCGTCGTCGCCGCCGTCGCGGTGGGGCCAACCGCAAGCCCGCGGGCGAGGGTTCGGGCGCCGGCGACGCGACCCCCGTCTCTGCTCAGTCCGCAGCCGAGT
Source organism: Gordonia metallireducens (assembly GCF_021245825.1). Classification (NCBI taxonomy): domain Bacteria; kingdom Bacillati; phylum Actinomycetota; class Actinomycetes; order Mycobacteriales; family Gordoniaceae; genus Gordonia; species Gordonia metallireducens. The sequence continues at coordinate 38,359 of NZ_JAJQJP010000021.1, forward strand.
AACCCACCACGAGTCCACGCGTGGCACGCGTCAAACCGGAGCGGCGCCGGCCGATCGATCTCGCGGCCACCGCGACCATCATCGTGCTCGTCGCCGTCGCCGGGCTGATCGCCTGGCTGGTGAGCCCGGTACGTGGGACGACCAGCGTCCAGGCGCAGTCCGCCCCACCCCAGGTCGAACAGCCCGCGGCGGTCCCGGACGCCTTCACGCCGCGCTGGCAGGCCTCCTCCGGTGCCACTGTCGCCCCGGCGATCGCCGATTCGGTGGTCGTGACGGGCGACGGTGGCACCGTCGTCGGTCACGACCCGTCGTCCGGGGCCGAACTGTGGTCCTACCGCCGGGACCTCGACCTCTGCGTCGTCGACACCGCATGGACCGCCAGCAGCGATCTCGCGCTCGCGGTCTATCGCAATTCGCGGGGCTGTTCCGAGGTCACCGCGCTGGACGCGAAGACCGGTGCCCGCAAGGGCTCCCGGACCAGCGACGCCGACGACGAGCTACGACTCGTCAGCGATTACGGGTACGTGGTCGCCCAGGGCTCCGGGCGACTGGAGACGTGGGGTTCGAATCTGGTCCGCGGCGTCGAGTACGGCCGTGTGGAGGCGCCCGTGCGCCCGGAGGACGAGGCGAAGCGCAAGGACTGCGTCATCTACTCCTCGGCCATCACCGGCGATCGCATGTCCGTCGTCGAACGGTGTGCCGACGACCCGGGCTACCGGCTGACCGTGCTGGGCGCCCTCCTCGACGACGACGAACGGGTCGAGCAGTACGGTTCGACGCTGATCACCGGTGACGTCAGCGGACCTCCGCCGGTGGTGATCGCGATGTCGTCGACGGGTATCGCCGTCTACGACGGTGGGGCGAGTCCTGCCGAACCGCCGGCGCTCGGCGGCGACAGCGGACCGTCGATCCGCCGCTTCGATTCCGAGGGCGTGGCCACCGGTTCGAACACCGTCGCCGGGGATGCCGCGCCGCCGAAGGGCAGCGTCCCGCTCGAGGGCAACGGCATCGTCACGTACTGGACCGGAAAGGCCACCGTGGTGCTGGATGCGCAGAGCCTCAAGCCGATCTACCAGGTACCGGCGACGCTAGGTCCCGGTCAGGTGATGGCGGGGCAACTCCTGCTGCCTAGTGCGTCGGGGATCAGCGTACGCGACGTCGCGGGCGGTCGTGAGATCCGTTCGATCCCACTCGACCGCAGCAGCGCACCGGACGGCGTGGTGAGCCTGCGGGTCATCGGCGACACGGTCGTCGAACAGCGCGGTACGACGGTCGAGGCCTTCCGACCGGCCTGACCCCGTCGGTTCGACGCCTCAGAAGTCGACGGTCCGCACGTCCTCCCCCGCGTCCCAGTGCTTCCACAGGTTCTCCGCGAGTTCGCGATATGCGGTGGCGCCCTTGTTCTTTCGACCACGCATCACCGATGTTCCGGACGCGGAGGCCTCCGCGAACCGGACCGTGCGCGGGATCGGCGGGCTCAGCACCGGGAGGTCGTAGCGGTCGGCGACGTCGGAGAGCACGTCGCGGCTGTGCGTGGTCCGGGCGTCGAACAGCGTCGCCACCGCACCCAGCATCTTGAGGTTCGGGTTGGTGATCTGCTGGACCTCGCGGACCGTACGCAGCAGTTGCCCCACGCCGCGATGGGCGAGTGTCTCGCACTGCAGGGGAACGATCACCTCGTCGGCGGCGGTGAGCCCGTTCAGCGTGAGCACACCCAGCGACGGCGGGCAGTCGACGATGATGACGTCGAAGTCCTGCCCGATCTCGGCGAGTGCCCGCTTGAGGGCGTACTCGCGTCCCGGCCGCATCAGCAGCAGCGCCTCGGCGCCGGCCAGGTCGATGGTGGCGGGCAGCAGGGTCACCTTGTCCTCGGTGTCGAGGAGCACGTCGGCGATCTCCTCGTCGCCGAGGAGGACATCGTGTACCGACGACTGCAGCTGGTCGGGGTCGTGCCCCAGGGAGAACGTGAGACAGCCCTGCGGGTCGAGATCGACGACCAGCACCGACACGTCGAGGTCGGCGAGAGCGGCTCCGAGGGACTCGACCGTGGTGGTCTTGGCGACCCCACCCTTCTGATTGGCAATCGCGAGGATGCGCGTCATGCGCCCCACTGTACGGGCGACCGCCCCGACGTCGACGTATTGGAGTCAGGGTTGCGGTAACAACTGGATCAACTGATCGGAATGCCCGATTCCACGACCTGCGCCGGGGTTCAGTGGTCGGGTTCGAGGTCCCCGGCGAGCCACCGGACGGCGGCCGGGCTGAACAGCATGACCAGCACCACGAGCGCCGCCAGTGCGAGCGGCACGCTGAACACCGGCCAACCGCTCGTGTACAGGTAGTACGCGACCGGGAGCAGCAGGATCTGGGCGACCATCGCGATCGAGCGTCCCCAGCGCCGGCCCGTCAGGAGGGCGAGCCCGCCGACGAGAACACCGCCGCCGATGATGCCGAACCAACCCGCGGTGCCGTAACCGCTGATGGCCGTCTCCTCGTGTCCGGCGAGGCCGCGGATCACCAGGATCACCGCCACCGTGACGCCGATCAGGCCCTCCACGGTGGTCACCGCGCCGGCCACCTTGATCTGGGTGGGCGTCACCGACGGATCGACGTCGATCTCAAGCCGGTCCTGCTCCGGGCGGTCCTTCTCCGTGCTCACACGTCCAGGGTATTCGGCGCCGATCGGGAGGTGCCTGTGCACCCCACGGCGCCTGCCACGGCCTCGCCGATCCAGGGCGGATTGCGCGGTTGTGCCACCTACCCCATATCCTCGGGTGTCGTGCGCGTCATGCTCATCGTCAACCCCTTCGCCACCGCGACCAGTCCGGCCGGGCGCGATGCTCTCGTGCACACACTGAGCGCTCACTTCGACCTCGACGTCGAACTCACCACTCACCGCGGGCACGCTTTCGAACTCGCCGCCCGCGCGGCCGCCGAGGACTTCGACACGGTCGTCGTCCACGGTGGCGACGGCTCGGTGAACGAGGCCACCAACGGTCTTCTCGATCCTCCGGGGACGAGCGACCCCTCGCGGCGCCGGCCGAGCCTGGCCGTGATCCCGGGCGGCAGCGCGAACGTCTTCGCCCGGACCCTGGGCATCGACCCCGACCCGCTGCTCGCGACCCAGCAGATCATCTCGCTGCTCGACGCCGGGGAGAGCCGTCGAATCGGTCTCGGGCACACCGACGATCGCTGGTTCCTGTTCAACACCGGCATGGGCATGGACGCCGTCGTGGTGCACGCGATGGAGGACAAGCGTCATGCGGGCAAGGCCGCCACTCCCGCGCGGTACCTGTGGACCACCGTCAGCAGCTTCCTCAAGCAGGCCGGCAGCTCGGCGACGTTCGACGTCGAGATCCCCGGCCGCGACCGGATCGTCGGTGCCCGTTTCGGTTTCGTCTCCAACACCAGTCCGTGGACCTACCTCGGGCCACGCGAGATCCGCACCAATCCGACCACCGGCTTCGACACCGGACTCGGCGTGTTCGTGGCGACGTCGACCGGCGTACTGCGCAACCTTCCTCTCGCCACGCGACTGCTGGCCCAGGCAGATCCCAAGGCGCATCACCTTTTCCGCGACGACGACGTCGACGACATCCGGTTCATCGCGGAGGCCCCGATCGACGTGCAGATGGACGGTGACTACATCGGCGCGTTCCGCGACATACGTTTTCGCCATCGTCGCGACGCCCTGACCGTCATCGCACCCGCCCCGACCGCATAGGGCAGCGCGGCGATCGCGAACAACGCAGCCGGCCCCAGATGCACCGATCCCGCAGCCCATCCGGCGAAGGCGAGGATCGCGACCACCTCCTCCCCCACGCCCGCGATCGACGTGACCGTCGCCCGCGACGCGGAGTCCAGACGGTCCTGCAACGCGGCGTCGGCGACGACCAACGCCCACCCGAAGACCCCGAAGGCGATGGCCACGCCGATGACGCCCGCCGGGTGACCCCACAGGGCGGCCGCGATCAGCGCCGACGCCCCGAGGCCCACCGCGGGGCCGATCGCAGCGGGACTCCGGACGCGCCGGGCCGCAAGGGAACCGCAGATGTCGCCGGTGGCGACCACGATCATGAGCAGTGCGACGGCCTTCGGGGTCACGGCACCCGATGGACCGCCCAGGAACGACTCCATCAACAACGGCAGGTATTCGTCGAGCGCGGCCACCCAGGTCAGGGCGATGACCAGGATCAGCAGCCGGCGCGCGATCGGCTGGTCGCGCAGGTGGCGCAGCCCACCGCGGAGGATCGCGAGCCACCCGTCGGGTTCGTCGAGGTCAGTGGTGCCGGCGCCCGGGGCGGGATTCTGTTCGGAGGTCTCCACTCCAGCGCGGCCCGACTCCGGCAAACCGGCGGAGACCAGCGCACAGAGCACGCAGGCCGTGACGCTCGCGGCGCCCGCCACCGTGTACCCACCCCACGAGAGGAGCGGCACCGCCAGGGCCGTGCCGCCGATCACCCCGATCGCAGCCGCGGCCCGCATCGCACCCGAAAGCCTTGCGTACTCGTGTGAACGGCCGAGATTCGCCAGTTCGTCGTAGACGAGCGCCTGGCTCGTACCCGAACGCAGCGAACCGCCGATCGCCCACAGCACGAAGCCCGCGGCGAAAGACGGAAAGGAGGGAGCGAAGGTCCAGAGCGCGAAACCGGCGCCCGTGACCAGAGGCCCCGCCACCAGCATGCGGCGTCGCGAGAACCGGTCGGCGAGGACCCCGGTCGGCACTTCGACGATCACCGTCGACAGCGACCACAGGACGAACAACGCACTGATCTCGGCAGGCGACAAACCAGCCCCGGGGACCGTGGGGTCGGCGAAGAGAATCGCGTAAACCGGGTAGAGCGGGATCAGATCCTCGAGCAGGGCGGCACCTACGGCGCAGCCCGCCAGACGCCGCTCAGAACCCCGGCCGCGAGCGCCGGATCGGCGTGAGGTGGATCAACATCGTCGTCGCATGTGAGCAAGAATACGCGACACGTCTCTCCACGTCACGAGGGATTTTGTGGCAGCGTGAGGGTCGTCACCTGCGGAAACTCATCGACAGCCCCCAAGAGTGCGCGTAGGCTACTACACGGGTAGCGAACCTGCTGTCCGTACCCCCCATGGGGTCGGCTTTGGCTGAAGTGGTAGGCGCGGGACGTGATGTTGCCCACGTGTTAACCAAGAACCATTGACTTCGGCTGGATTCGTGAAAGTATTCACAAGCAACAACGCGGAAACATTTGGTGCGGCCGCGTGAACTGAGAGTTACCAGCCAAACAATCAGCAAGCAATCAACTAATCGAGTGGTGCGCGGATACGCGCCTGAAGGAGTAGTGGAATGGACTGGCGTCACAAGGCCATCTGTCGCGACGAGGATCCGGAGCTGTTCTTCCCCGTGGGAACCAGCGGTCCGGCCATCGCGCAGGTCGCCGACGCGAAGCTCGTCTGCGCACGGTGCCCTGTCACCGCCGACTGCCTCTCGTGGGCCCTCGAGTCGGGCCAGGATGCAGGCGTCTGGGGCGGCATGAGCGAGGACGAGCGTCGCGCGCTGAAGCGTCGTACCGCGCGTACCCGCACCCGTAGCAGCGTCTAGGCTCCTCCGAGCCGGCGCTCGCCCGGATTCGAAAATACCCGGCCACGGCCGGGTTTTTTCGTGTCCGGCAACGGTTTCGGCACGCGGATGTCCGCGCCACGTCAGGGACGCCGCGTCAGGAACGCAGCGGAATGTGCACTCCGACTTCGGTTCCCACACCTTCCGGGTTCGGCCGGACGTCGAGTTCGCCGCCGAGTTCGATCGACACCAGTGTCTTCACGATCTGCAGTCCGAGGTGATCGGAGGTCGCCAGGTCGAAGTTCTCGGGGAGTCCGGAGCCGTTGTCGCGCACCGCGATACGGAGGTTGCGCACGTCACGTTCGGCAATCACGGCTATCTCTGCGTCGGATCGGGGCGAACCGTCGAAGCCGTGCTCGATCGCATTCTGGATCAGTTCGGTGAGCACCATCACCAAGGGCATCGCCAGCTCTGCGGTGAGAACGCCGAGCCGGTCGCGGTGACGCACCGTCACCCGTGACTCGTTGGACGCCACATCGACCAGGATCGGGACGAGACGGTCGACGACCTCGTCGAGATCGACCTCCTCGTCGACGCTGCCGGACAGCAGCTCGTGGACGAGTGCGATCGACGCCACGCGGCGGACGGCCTCGTTCAACGCCTCCCGCGCGTCTGTGTTCGAGGTTCGCCGGGCCTGCAGCCGCAGCAGCGCCGAGACCGACTGCAGATTGTTCTTCACCCGGTGGTGGATCTCCCGGATGGTCGCATCCTTGCTGATCAGCGCGCGGTCGCGCCGTTTGACCTCGGTGACGTCGCGGATGAGCACCACGCTCCCCGACTCCTCCCCCTTCGGGCGGAGCGGAACCGCCCGGATGAGGACCGTCGCGCGCCGGGCGTCGGCCTCCACCCGCATGCCGATGTCGCGGTACGGGCCGGTCGGCACCTCGGCCACCCCGGCCGCGATGTCGAGCATCATCGCGACGTCGTCGGCCTCGAACGGCTCGGTGACGAGTTGTTTCACCACATCGGAGAGCCGCGTGTGGTTGAGCTCCGCCGTCCAGCCCATGCGGTGGAACGCCGAGAGCGCGTTGGGGCTCGTGTAGGTGACCGTGCCGGTCCGGTCGAGCCGGATGAAACCGTCGCCGGCGCGAGGCGTCGACAATCCCCGCGGATTGCCCTCCTCGTGCGGGAACGTGCCGTCGGCGACCATCTGGCACAGATCGTCGGCCGAGTCCTGGTATGCGAGCTCCAGGGGCGACGGCAGTCGCGGATGGGTGAGGTCGACAGCGCGTGTCAGCACGCCGATCACCTCCCCCTCGAAGCCGACCGGGACCGCCTCCTGCCGCATCGCGGTGGCCCCGAACCATGTCGGGTCCTCGTCGCGGAGGACCTTGTCGGAATCGAACGCGCGCAGCACCTGCGGATGGACGGAGGTGTCGATGACCCGGCCCACCTCGTCGGTGGGGAAGACGGTCGACGCGGTGTTGGGGCGGCACTGCGCGACGGTGACCACGTCCCCCTCGTCGGTGCGCACCGACAGGAGGAAATCGGCGAAGGAGAGGTCTGCGAGCAGCTGCCACTCGGCGACGAGGCGCTGCAGGTGTGCGGCGGCTGCGTCGGACAGCGTGGTGTGCTCGGCGAGCAGGTCGGCAAGGGTCGACATGGGGCAGGCTCCGGGGTCGCGGACCGACGGTTGGGCGTTGTCGGGCTACCGGTAGGTGGCGATGACGTCGCCGGCCTGGATGACGTCGCCCACCTTCACCTTCAGGTCGGCGATGGTGCCCGGTTCCTCGGCGAGAACGGGGATCTCCATCTTCATCGACTCCAGCAGCACGAGTGTGTCGCCGACCTCGATCTGCTGTCCGGGTGTGACCAGGACCTCGAGGACACTCGCGACGATCTCTGCCACCACGTCTTCAGCCATGCACATAAGTTAGCCCACGAGGTGACCGGCGACGACGGGTCGGGGCCGGGTCGGGACCGATCGCGACCGGTCGGTGGCCGACCGGGTTTTGGCACGTGGGAGAATGCCTGAGACACTGTGATGTCCCCATCCGCCGGCAAAAGGAGATGCGTCATGGGAAAGCGCGGACGCAAGAAGCGCGCTCGTAAGAAGAACGCTGCCAACCACGGCAAGCGTCCGAACGCCTGATCTTCGCCTCACGGCGGGGTTCGGCGAACGAGCACCAAGAGAAACGCCCGGGCACGGCCATCATGGCCACCCGGGCTTTTTCATGTCGTCACCCCCGGATCAGCCGGGGGTGACGAGGGTTTCAGCGGTCGGTCTCGGCGACCTCTTGAATGATGACCGTCTTGCGGATCTCCACCCGCAGACGATCACGCAGGCCCTGGGGTGCCTGGTCGCCGCCGCACTTACGGTTGACCAGCGTCTTCAGCTGCCGCTCGATGCCGTAGTGGGCAAGGCACGACGGGCAGGTGTCGAGGTGACCTTGGAGCCGCTTGCGGGCGTTCTCGTCGCACTCGTTGTCCAGCAGCAGCCAGACGTCGGCGATGACCGCCGAGCAGTCGAGCTGGGTGAGTTCCGGATCGATGTCGCTCATCGCGCCACCTCCGCACCCTTTGCCGTGGCGGACCGGTGGAAACCACGCTCCCGGGCGACGTCGGCCAGCAGCTCACGCAGCTGACGGCGTCCTCGGTGCAGTCGGGACATGACGGTGCCGATGGGGGTGTCCATGATCTCGGCGATCTCCTTGTACGGCAGGCCTTCCACGTCGGCGTAGTACACGGCCATCCGGAAATCCTCCGGAAGCTCCTGCAGCGCGGCCTTGATCTCGTCGTCCGGAAGGGCGTCGAGGGCCTCGATCTCCGCCGAGCGCAGCCCCTGGGAGGTGTGCTCGGCTGTCGACGCGAGCTGCCAGTCGGTGATCTCGTCGGTCGGGTACTGCGCCGGCTGGCGCTGTTTCTTGCGGTAGCCGTTGATGTAGGTGTTGGTCAGGATCCGGTAGAGCCACGCCTTGAGGTTGGTGCCCTCCCGGAACGACGCGAAAGCCGTGAACGCCTTGATGTAGGTCTCCTGGACCAGGTCCTCGGCATCGGCGGGATTGCGGGTCATCCGCAGCGCAGCACCGTACATCTGGTCGAGCAACGGCAGGGCGTCGCGTTCGAACCGTTCGGTGAGCTCTTCGGGGGACTCGCTCGGATCGGCGCGCCTCGGCGCACCCTTCTCGGCGGACACGCCCGCAGCGGAACCGGTCGCGGTGGACCCGGTACCGGCTGCTTCGGTGTCGGCTGACTCGGCTTCGGCCACTACGATCCCTTCGATGAGAGGCGTCACTGGGACGTTGCCGGTCAAGCTTACCGACCCCGGCCCGGACAGGAGGTGCGTCGCCTCCACGAGTACCGGTGGCTCGAGTACCGCCGCTGTGCTCATCTCGGTTCTACCTCCTCGCATGCGCTCCCGATCTTTCTGTCGCAACCAGTCACAACAGGGTGGGACGGGCAGTTTGTTCCCGCGGCGTCGCATACGCTCACCACGTCACATCCGGCCCCAGTCCCACCGGGAGGCACCCGACCATGGCGGCAACACCCGCGATCGCTGCCCTCGAACGCGCGAAGATCGCCCACACCGTGCACCGCTACGACCACGACCCGCGATCGGAGGCCTACGGGGCCGAGGCGGTCGAGGCCCTCGCCGACGCGCTCGGGGTGGTCGGCGAGCAGGTCTTCAAGACGCTGGTCGTCGAGCTGTCCGGTGGCAGCCGCCCGGGTCTGGCCGTCGCCGTGGTCCCGGTCCCCCGCAAGCTGTCGGTGAAGGCGGCCGCCGCCGCACTCGGCGCGTCGAAGGCACAGATGGCCGAGGCCAAGGCCGTCACCCGCAGCACCGGTTACGTCCTCGGCGGCGTCTCCCCCGTCGGCCAGCGGACCGCCCTGCCGACGGTGGTCGACTCCTCGGCACTCGAGTTCGACCTGATCCTCTGCAGTGCGGGCAAGCGCGGTCTCGAGATCGCCCTGGCACCGGCCGATCTCGTCGCCGTGACGAAGGCCGTGGTCGCCGACATCGCCGTGTGAGGCCCCTCTGTCGCAGGCGAATGGCAGCATGGTGACCATGTGCGGACGCTATGCGGTGACCACCGATCCGGCGAAGCTGGCGGCGGAGATCGACGCGGTCAACGAGGTACCCGAGCCGACGAAGGAACCTGCCGATCCCGATGCCCTCGACCTCGACACCCCTGCACCTCGCGCCCTCGGCCCGAACTACAACGTCGCGCCGACGACCACGGTGATGACCGTGGTCAAGCGGCACTCCCCGGAGGATCCCGAGGACGATCCGCTGCTGCGCATCCGCGCCATGCGCTGGGGGCTCGTACCGCCGTGGACCAAGGAGATCGGCAAGGGTCCGCTGCTGTTCAACGCCCGAGCCGAGAGCGCCGCGGAGAAGAGTTCGTTCCGTGCGTCGGTGAAGTCCAAGCGCTGCCTGGTGCCGATGGACGGCTGGTACGAGTGGAAGAAAGGTCCGCTCGACAGCAAGGGCAAGCCCACCAAGATCCCGTTCTACATGTCCCCGCAGGACGGCACCCGGTTGTTCATGGCCGGGCTGTGGTCGGTGTGGCACGACAAGAACTCCGACGACGCCCCACCGCTGCTGAGCTGTTCGATCCTCACCACCGATGCGGTCGGCAAACTGCGCGACATCCACGACCGGATGCCGCTGATCATGCCGTACGACAACTGGGAGGCCTGGCTCGATCCGGACCACCGCGCGCCGGACCACCTGTTCGCGCCGCCCGCCGAACCCCTCGCCGAGGCGATCGACATCCGCGAGATCGCCCCACTGGTCAACCGCGTCGCCAACAACGGGCCGGAGCTGCTCAACCCTCTCTGAGTCAGAGGTCGGCGACCAGGACCGCCGCCCCGTCGAAGCGTCCCGCAGCCAGGTCGGCGAGGGCACGGTCGGCCTGCGACATCGGGTACTCGTGGGTGGTCGCCCGGACCCCGTGCTGGGCGGCCAGCGTCAGGAACTCCGCACCGTCGGCGCGGGTGTTGGCGGTGACCGAGCGGATCTCCTTCTCGTAGAACAGTTCCCGCTCGTAGTTGAGCGGCGGTACGTCGGTGAGGTGGATGCCGGCGATCGACAAGACGCCGCCGCGGTCGAGTGCGCGCATCGCCACCGGGACCAGTTCGCCGACCGGGGCGAAGGTGATCGCGGCGTCGAGCAGCACCGGCGGCACGTCGGTGGCATCGCCGACCGACGCCGCACCGAGATCACCGGCCAGGCGCCGGGACTGTTCTCCGCGGGTGAGGACGTGTACCTCGATCCCGAGGGCGATCGCCAGCTGCGCACACAGGTGAGCACTACCGCCGAAACCGTAGAGTCCCAGCCTCTTCGGACGGCCGGGCTCTGCCCCGAGGTCGTCGAGGAGGCCGGTCCGCCGGAGCGCGCGATAGCCGATGATGCCGGCGCACAACAGCGGCGCGATCGAGACGTCGTCGATCCCGGCCGGCAGCGGATAGGCGAAGGCCGCGGGCACGGTCACCAGCTCGGCATAACCGCCGTCGACGTCCCATCCGGTGTACACCGATGCCGCACAGAGGTTCTCGGAACCGCGGAGACAGCGATCGCAGGTCCCGTCGGTGCGGTGCAGCCAGGCGACGCCGACGCGGTCTCCGAGGGAGAAGCCGTCGGCGTCCGGACCGAGTTCGACGACCTCCCCGACGACCTCGTGTCCGGGCGTCACATCGGCACGGCGCACCGGTAGATCACCCTCGGCGACGTGGAGATCGGTCCGGCACACACCGCAGGCACGGACCCGGACCAGCAACTCGCCGGCCCCTGGCCGCGGTTCCGGTTTGTCGACGAGCCGCAGTGGTCGGGTGTCGATCGGCCCCGGCTCGCTCACCGCCCAAGCGCGCATGTACCTCAGGCTAAACCCGCTCGCGCAGTGCGGCGTGGTGTTGCACATGACCGGTCTCACACCGATCGGACTACACCTTCCCGACACAGTGTCGGTATCGTTGCCGACATGGTGTCGGTAAACATGCGAGGGCAGTGACATGTTCCTTGCCCTTCGAGAACTCTCTTTCGCACGCGGTCGATTCGCCCTGATGGGGTCGGTGGTCGCACTCATCGCCATCCTGATGGTGCTGCTGAGCGGCCTGTCGGTCGGTCTGGTCAACGACGGTGTCTCCGGTTTGAAGAAACTGCCGGTGACCTCCTTCTCCTTCCAGAAGGACATCGCGACCGACTCCGCCTTCTCCCGCTCCCTGGTGCCGACGTCGGCGGTCGGGAAATGGGCCGAGCAGCCCGGCGTCGAGGACGCCGCGCCCTTCGGCAACACCCTGATCAACGGCCGGACCAACACCGGCGTGGACATCGACCTCGCCCTCTTCGGCGTGGAACCGGGCAGCTTCGTCAGCCCCACCGCCTCCGAGGGCAAGTCGCTGTCGAACACCCCCGGTGAACTCGTCATCAGCCAGACCGCCGCCGACGACGGACTGTCGATCGGTGACACGGTCACCGTCGAGCCGCTCGGCACGGAGCTGCGCGTCGTCGGGATCCTCGACGGCCAGAGCACCTTCGGTCACGTCGACGTGGCGTTCGTGCCGCTGAAGACGTGGCAGGAGATCCGCGCCGGAGCCCGTCCCGGCGAGCCGGTGCCGCCGCGCGTCTACGACGACATCACCGCCGTCGCAGTCAAGGCCGACAAGTCCGTGGACCTCGCCGCCGGCGACGCCGCCGCGGACACCACCTCGCTGACTCTCGACGAATCCTTCGGCGCCTCACCGGGTTACACCGCCGAGACCTCGACCCTCTCGTTGATCCAGGCCTTCCTGTACGCGATCTCGGCCCTCGTCGTCGGCGCGTTCTTCACCGTCTGGACCATCCAGCGCAGGCAGGAGATCGCCGTGATGCGCGCCATGGGCGCCTCGACCGGCTACCTCTTGCGTGACTCGCTGATGCAGTCGTTCATCCTGCTGCTCGTCTCTGCCGGCATCGGTATCGGGATCGGCGTCGGCCTCGGTGCCGCCATCGGTTCCACCCCGATGCCCTTCGCCCTGGAGACCGGTTCGGTCGCCGCAGCCGGCGGGCTGCTGATCCTGTTCGGCATGATCGGCGCCGCCGTCGCGGTGCTCCGCATCACCCGGGTCGACCCCCTGACCGCCTTGGGAGGCAACCGATGACCGCGCTCGCACTCAACGACGTCACTCTCGTCCACGGCGACGGGGAAGACGTGGTCACCGCCCTCGACGCGGTGAACCTCGAGGTCGCCCCCGGCGAATTCGTCGCCGTCGTCGGCCCGTCCGGATCGGGCAAGTCCAGCCTGCTCGCGGTTGCGGGCGGCCTCATCACCCCGACGTCGGGGAAGGTCACCGTCGGCGACGCCGACCTGGGAACCGCGTCGAAGCGCGATCTGACCCGGATCCGTCGCGAACACATCGGGTTCGTGTTCCAGAGCGGCAACCTGCTCGACGCGCTGACCGTCGAGGACCAACTGCGTCTGCCACTGACCTTCGGTCGCGTCGCCGAATCCCGTTCACCGGCCGAACTGCTCGCCGGAGTCGGGATGTCGCACAAGGCGAAGCGTCGTCCCCATCAGCTGTCCGGCGGTGAACGGCAGCGCGTCGGTATCGCGCGGGCGTTGATGACGCGACCGGATGTCCTCCTGATCGACGAACCCACCGCGGCCCTCGACCGCCGGCGCAGTCACGAGATCGTCGAACTGCTCGCGCGCGAGACGCACGAGCACGGCGTCGCGACCGTGATGGTGACCCATGACCAGGACGTTCTCATACACTGTGACAAGGTGTACGAGATGATCGACGGACAACTGAACCCGGGCTCCCCGGCGTCCAGCTGAGCTGAGGAGGTGGGCGTTTGCCACGCATCCAAGCGCCCACCGTCGCCGAACACCGGCGACAGCAGGAGCAGGCGATCCTGGCCGGCGCGAAGGCGATTCTCGCCGAGACCGGCCAGGTGCCGACCCTCGCCGCAGTCGGCAAGCGCGTCGGGCTGGCCCGCTCCAGCGTCTACCAGTACTACTCGTCGAGCGAAGAGCTCCTGGCCGCGGTGGTGGCCGACCTCTTCCCCAGTTGGGTCCGGTTCGTCCGGGATCGGGTCACGACACAAAGCGAACCCGGACAACAGATCTGGGGTTACATCGGCGCGAATGTCGAACTGTTCGTCGGTTCCGAGCAGGACGTGGCGAATGCGCTGACCCGCGTGGTCGACCCGAGCGTGTTGCAGGAGCCGATGCAGCGGTTCCATCGCGAACTCCAGGAACCGCTCGTCGAAGCCCTCGTCGCGCACGGCGAACCGCGGCCACTCGAGGTCGCCCAGCTCATCGACTCGATGATCGTCCAGGCGTGTCGATCCCTCGGGGGCGAGCACTCCGAGACCTCGGCACAGCCGCCCCCCGAGGGGAGTGCTCAGGAGATCACCGCGATGATCCGCCGCCTGATCGGCAGCTACCTCGGGCTCGCCGACGCCTGACGCCGGCGACCACGCCCCCTCTCAGTGAAAGGCGTAGTCGCCCAGCGGGAACGAGTCCATCTCCCGCAGGGTCCGCAACGTGGAGGCCGGCCGCAGGAGCGTGGCCTCCCCGTGCTGGTTGAAGTAGTAACTCCGCGAGCTCACACAGTTGCCGTTGTAGAAGACCGACGACTGCAGACGATCGGTCACCTCGTCGAGGAAGGCGTCGTTGGCGGTCTCGGTGACCTCGAAGGTGTCCCGCCCGCGGCGTCGGAGTTCACCGAAGAGCCGGCTGATGTGCTTCATCTGCCCCTCGATCGTGGTGAAGTACGACAGCCCGCTGTAGGAGTACGGACTGTTGAGTGAGATGAAGTTGGGGAACTTCGGCACGGTGACGCCCTCGTAGGCCTGGAACCTGCCCTCGCGCCAGAACTTACCGAGGTTGCGGCCATCCCGCCCGACGATGTCGAAGGCCGGGAAGTTGACGTCCCACAGGTTGAATCCGGTTGCCAGCACGAGGGTGTCGATCTCGGTCTTCGTGCCGTCGCCGGCCAGGATCCCATCGGCCTCGAGGCGGGCGATGCCGCTGGTCTGCAAGGTCACGTTCGGCTTGGTGAAGCTGGCGAAGTACGTGTTGGAGAAGGTCGGCCGCTTACAGCCGAAGTCGTAGTCCGGCGTCAGCTTCCGACGCAGTTCCGGGTCGGGGACCTGGGACCGCAGGTGGGCCTTGGCCAATCGGGCCGCCAGTTTGTTGCCGGGTTTGAGCTGCTTGTAATGCAGGACGCCGGAGACCATCAGCAGCTCCAGCAGCGAGGTGTTGACCAGGCGGGCTGCCCGCTGCGTCAACGGGACCCGCCGGAACAGCTGCTGCACCGCCGACGGGATCGCGAAGTCGACCTTGGGGACGACCCAGATCGGGGTCCGCTGGAAGACGGTGAGCGCATCGGCACGCTCGGCCGCCTCCGGGATCAGCTGGACCGCCGTCGCCCCGGTGCCGATGACCGCGACCTTCTTACCGGTGAAATCGAAGCCGTCCTCCCACGCCGCGGTGTGCAGGATCTTCCCCTGGAAGTTCTTGATCCCCGGGAAGTCCGGGACATGGGGCTGGGAGAGGAAGCCGGTCGCGGTGACGAGGTAGCGGGCGGTGCGCGGCGTTCCGTCACCGGTCCGTACGCGCCACAGCCGCGCGGCGTCGTCCCATTCGGCGGAGTCGACGGTGGTCCCGAACTCCATGTGCCGCTTGAGGTCGTATTTGTCCGCGACGTGGTGGGCGTAGCGTTTGAGCTCGGGGCCGGGGGCGAACAGTCGCGACCAGTTCGGGTTGGGCTCGAAGGAGTACGAGTACGTGACCGAGGCGATGTCGACCGCGAGACCGGGATAGTGGTTGACATGCCAGGTCCCGCCGAGATCGTCCTCTCGCTCAAGGATCGCGATGTCGTCGATGCCCAGGCGTTTGAAGGCGATGGCGGCACCCATTCCGCCGAATCCGGCGCCGACGATCAGCACCTCGTGCGCAGGCGCGTCATGTGCAGGTTGCATGAGAGACCCCAATAACTGTAACCGACAGTTACTGTAACCTAGCACACACCTCGGGCGTGCGTAATGCCCTGGTCAGGCGATCGCGGTGCCGTCCCAGAGCACGTCGAAGAACTGTGTGGCCATCAGCTCCTCGCTCTTGTTGCGATCCAACCCGAGTTCCTTGCGGTAGGCCAGGATGTGCTGCAACGACAACGCCGAGTACACCAGCGGCAGGTGGTCGTGCGGCTGGTCGTAGACACCGCTCGCACCCTTGGCCGCGGCGAGGTTCCGGCGGAGATGAGACGGGTGCTTGAGTGCGTCGCGCAGCACCGCCGCCTTGATCATCTTCTTGCGGCCCGCCGGGACGACGACGAGTTCGCCCGGGTCGAACAGGGCGGTGTCGAACTCCTCGGACGTCGCCACGGTGCAACCGGCGGTCGGTCGCGGATTGCACTCGACCATGTGGTGGACCCCGTCATCGGTGACGAGGTAGTCGAAGCTGATCTGCCCGTGCCAGTTGAGTTCTCGCGCGATGGTCTGGGCTGCCGCGAGGGATTCCGGCGAGTCGACGGACTGGAAGACGATGCCGCCGCGGTCGTCGATCGCGAGGGGGTGCTCGTAGCAGGAGTGCAGGACGATCTCGCCGTGATGGGCGACGCTCCAGCTGCATCGGTCGACACCGGCGAGGTACTCCTGGACGAGCCACGGGTCGTCGGGCGTCGGGGTGATGTCCTCGACGGAGGACTCCCCGGCCAGCGGCCCGGTGTTGGTGAGGATGTCGAGTCCGCCGCGACCGAAGGCGGCCCGGGCGAACCAGTGCGGCCACCGCCCGGTGGCCTCGCGCAGCTCCTCACGGCTCGTGGTCGTCACCGACTCCGCGGTCGGGAGCCCGAGTTCGCGGCAGAGGGCGGTGAACCCGACCTTGTCATGAACGCGGGCGAGGGTCTCGAAATCGGGGAAGAACAACTCGACGTCGGGATGTGCCGCGGAGATGCGGTCGCGGTGCTTGGCGAGGTAGAAGACCTCCTCGAACATCGGGAGCAGCCAGGTGATGTCGTGCTCGCCGATCGCGTCGATCACCGCGTCGACGAAGGCGGTGGTCTGCTGGGTGGGTGCGGGGAGCACGAGATGCCGCCGCGCGCCGCGCGAGTGACTCCCCGGCGCCGAGGCGAAGGTGTCCGCGGCGGTGACGTCCCGCCCGGTCTCCCCCAGTTTGTGGATCTCGTCGACGGCGAACGGCATCCGGGATGTGGTCACGAGGATGTGCGGTTCAGAGGCCTGCATGGCTGCAGACGATAAGCGACGAGAAGGCTTCCGGCCCGGTGATGACGGACAGATGGCGAGGATTTGTTCCCGATGGGCACTCCCGACCGGTCCGGCGGGTAGTTTGGCAGTCTCATGACTGACCGATCCGGCACCCCGTCGCCCCGTCCCACCCGAGGTGCATCGGCAGCGGCCGCGCCCCGTTCGACCACCCCCTCCTTCGTGGCGGCGGTCTACGCCTTCGCCGTCGTCATGCTCGGGACCACGCTGCCGACACCCCTCTACTCGCTCTACGGCGACAAGCTCGGCTTCGGTGTCGCCACGACGACGGTCATCTTCGGTGTCTACGCGGCGGGCGTCATCGCCGCACTGATCGGTTTCGGTCGCTGGTCCGATGTGATCGGGCGACGCAAGCTGCTCATCGCCGGCGCCCTGCTCTCGGTGGCCAGCGCCGTCGTCTTCCTCACCGCCGGACCGGTATGGCAGCTGCTGGTGGGCCGGGTGCTGTCCGGGTTGTCGGCGGGGATCTATGCCGGCGCCGCGACGACCGCGGTCATCGAACTCGCACCGCCGTCGTGGCGGGGCCGGGCGCCCGCCGTCGCGACCGCGGCCAACATCGGCGGACTCGGGATGGGGCCGCTGATCGCCGGCGTGCTCGCCGAGTATGCGCCCGATCCCCTGCACACCCCGTTCTTCCTCGACCTCGTTCTCTTGGCACTCGCCTTCGCCGGCATCTGGCGACTACAGGAGACGGTCGACGTCAAACCCGGTGCCCGTCTCGGTGTTCAACGACTCTCCGTACCGGCCGACATGCGCGGCGTGTTCCTCCGCGCGTCGATCGCCGCCTTCGCGGGCTTCGCGGTGATGGGCACGTTCACCGGCGTGATGCCCTCGTTCGTCACGCAGGTCTTCGGCGTCGACGACCGTGCGTTCACCGGCTTGCTCGTCTTCGTACTGTTCGCCTCCTCGGCGGTCACGCAGATCGTGGTGCGTCGCATTCCCACCGAGCCCGCACTGATCGCCGGTTGCGCGATCCTGATCGGCGGCACCTGCCTGTCCGTCGTCGGCCTGGGCGCCGTGTCGACCGCAGCTCTGCTCGGCGGCGCGGTGGTGTGCGGGGTGGGGCAGGGCATGTCGTTCAGCAAGGGACTCGCGTCGGTGGTCGCGGCCAGCCCGGCCGATCGGCGAGCCGAGGTCACGTCCACCTACTTCGTGGTCGCCTACGTCGCGATCTCACTGCCCATCGTCGGGCAGGGTGTGGCCGCAGAACAGTGGGGACTGCGGCCGGCCGGCATCGCCTTCAACATCGGCGTCGCGGTGCTCGCGCTGGTGGCATTGATCCTGACGGTCATCGTGGTGAGGCGCTCGGGACCCCGTTCTCGTTGAGCACGTTCACCAGCTGCCGGAAGCGCACGCTGCTGACCAGGTCCTCCACGAGCACCACCTCACCGTCGGCGTTGGCGAGCGGGATGCACCAGTTCGGGTATTGCTCGGCACTCGTGCCGGGCTGATTCTGAATCCGTCTCTCCCCCACCGCGTCCACAAGAGCGACGCTCAACAGCACCGACGGCGTGTGCGCGATGACGGCGTAGAGGGCGTCGACGACCTCCGGTTCCGACAGCGGGGTGTCCCGCGACAGCAGTCCGCGCTCATAGGCGAGTTCGAGGACGGCGTCGCGTTCGCGCTCGTTGCGCTCCCGTTCGGCCTCTTCCCCGGTCTCGAGCAGACCCAACCGTGCGCGCAGCGCGATGTGGTCCCCGGCCAGGTAACCCGACGTCGGCGGGAGGTCGTGGGTCGTCACCGACGTCAGGCACAGTTCCCGGTAGCGTTCCGGCGCGATCGCCGCCTTGCGGTCCTGCTCGAACCACAGGATCGAGGTGCCCAGGATTCCGCGCTCGCGCAACGTGTCCTGCACCGTCGGTTCGAAGACCCCGAGGTCCTCGCCGACGACCACCGCGTCGGCCCGTTGGGCCTCGAGGGCCAGGATGCCGATCAGTGCCTCGCTGTCGTAGTGCACGTAGGTGCCGCCGGCCGGGCCCATGCCGTCGGGAATCCACCACAGCCGGAACAGTCCCAGGATGTGGTCGACGCGGACGCCGCCCGCATGGCGCAGCACGGTGCGGATCATGTCGCGGTAGGGCTCGTAACCGGCCTCGGCCAGTCGGCGCGGATGCCAGGGCGGCTGATCCCAGCCCTGGCCCTGCTGATTGAAACCATCCGGCGGTGCGCCCACCGTCGCACCGGAGGCGAGCACGTGGCCGAGCGCCCAGGCGTCGGCGCTGTGCCGGCCGACGCCGACGGCGAGGTCGGCCATCACGCCGATGGACATCCCCGCGGACTCCGCGGCATGTGCCGCGGTGGCGAGCTGCTCGTCGCAGATCCACTGCAACCAGATGTGGAAGTCGATGCGCCGAGCCAGCTTCCGGCGCTTCTTCTTCAGGTATGCCGGATCGAGGAACTTGTCCTGCCAGCGGGGGTCGTCGGCGTCATAGCGCTCGGCCAGAGCACACCAGGTGGCGAATCGCTTGAGGCCCTTGCCCTCCCGCTTCCGGAACTCGCGCAGGGCGGTCTTGCGCGCGGGACTCAGCGGCACGCCGTAGATCAGTTCGAGTGCCTCCAGCTTCGCCCGGTAGGACTTGTTGCGCCGAATCCGGTCGGTGGCGGTGTTCTCGCCCATGAACCCGCGGGCGAGCTTGTCCAACCACTTGCGCTCCGATTTCGACAATCCGTCGAGTTCGGGGATGTCGGTGACCCGGATGTAGATCGGGTTGAGGAAGCGGCGGGTGACCGGAAGATAGGGCGAGGCCTCGATCGGAGGGTGCGGTTGCGCCGCATGCAACGGATTGACCTGAACGAAATCAGCTCCGTACGCACTACCCGCGACCTCGCAGATGCCGGTCAGATCGGCGAAGTCGCCGACGCCCCACGAATCCGCCGAACGGATCGAGTACAGCTGCACTGCCAGGCCCCACCGCTGCCGCCCCAGCAGCCGGTCCGCGGTGTGCAGCCGGCGCGGGGTGACGATCAGCGGCGCGCTCGACGCCGTCGAGACGTCGAGGTCGAGAGCCTTGATCTGGTGGTATCCGGGTTCGAGGTCGTCGGGGATCGCGAAGGTCGCCCGCCCGACGAGCGCGCCGTCGATCTCGCGCGGGTCCACCCACACGTCGAGTTGTTCCGGCGCGACGTCGCGGCCGTCCTCGGTGGCGATCCACACCTTGACCAGGTTCCCGTGCGGGACATGGACCCAGAAGGTGTTGTCGCCGCCCTCGGTCACGACGGTGACCGCCGGGACGAACTCGCGCCACGGCCGCTCGTCGACCTCCCGGATCGACTCCTCGATCTCCTCGGGCGAGTCCGCGGGGACGCCGAGCGCGGTGAGGACGGCGACCAGCGTCTCCGCGCTCACGTCGTGGGTCTCCTCGTCCCAGCCCACATAGCTGGTGGCCACACCGTGACGATGCGCCAGTTCGGTCAACCTCTCGGGGATCACGTCAGCCACCTCGCCATCGTCTCAGGATTCGGGCGAGTCCGCGCTACGTCCCTTCGATACGCCCTCCGCAAGCTCCGGGCTACTCAGGGAGCGGGGAGATACGCCCTCCGCAAGCTCCGGGCTACTCAGGGAGCGGGGAGATACGCCCTCCGCAAGCTCCGGGCTACTCAGGGAGCGGGGAGATACGCCCTCCGCAAGCTCCGGGCTACTCAGGGAGCGGAGAGATACGCCCTCCGCAAGCTCCCGGCTACTCAGGGAGCGGAGAGACCGAAGATGACGCCCGGGTTCAGCAACCCCTGCGGGTCGAAGGCCGCCTTGACGGCGCGCATGGTGTCGAGGTCGACGTCGGACCGGCCCAGGTGCGTCCAGGCGGTCTTGGCGCGGCCGATGCCGTGTTCGGCGCTGATGGACCCGCCGTTGGCCGCGACGATGCCGAAGACCCGGTCGGTGACGATCCCCGCGTGTTCTTCGGGGACGTCGAGCAGGTTCACGTGGATGTTCCCGTCACCCACGTGTCCGAAAAGAATGGGGCGACAGGGGAATTCGCTTGTCGCGCCGACCTCGGCCAGCTCGGCGAATGCCTCCGGCAACGCGCGGATGGGAACGGAGATGTCGAGTTTGACGACCGGCGTCGTACTCGACCTCGCGATCGTCTCGGTGTGACTCTCGCGTGCTCCCCAGAGTGCTCGCGCGGGCGCCGGTTCGAGGACGGCGTCGACGAGTCCGTCGGTGCCGTCGAGCAATTCGGCCATCGTCGTCTCGATGTCGCCGACCCCGGACACCTCGAGCAGGACGTAGAACGGCCCGGGTGTGGCCGTCGGCCGGCGTTGTCCGTGTTCGTGGACGAGTTCCATGCCGGCCTCGGTCATGAGTTCGGCGGCCTCGACGGTGAGCCCGCGCGACGATGCGGCGCCGATCAGTCCGATCGCGTCCTCGACGTGTTCGACCGCGGCCACCGCGACGGTCGCCGTCGACGGCGGGACGACGAGTTTGAACAGCACGCGGGTGATGACCGCGAGGGTTCCCTCACTCCCGGCTATAAGCGCCGGGAGGTCGTATCCCACATTGTCTTTCACCAGCGAGGTCCACCGGCGGAGGATGCGGCCGTCGGCGAGCACCGCCTCGATCCCGAGGACCTGGGAACGCGTGTTGCCACGGCGGATCATGCGGATTCCACCAGCATTGGTCGAGACCACCCCACCCGCGGTGGCCGACTCGCGGGAGGCCAGGTCGATGGGGAAGGCCAGGCCCGCGTCCGCGGCCCGACCGTCGATGGCGTCGACGGTGGCACCGGCCTGGGCACCGACGCAGCGCCCGACCGCGTCGACCTCGTCGATGTCGGTCATGCGGGCCGTCGACAAGACGATCACCGGTTGTCCGGTGTCGTCGCGGGGTGGCGGCACCGAGCCACCCACGAGTCCGGTGTTTCCGCCCTGCACACAGATCCGGGCGCCGACAGAGGCGCATTCTCCGACGACCCGGGAGACCTCCTCGGTGGTGCGCGGCCGTACAACCGCATCTGCCTCGCCCCGGTACCGACCGGTCCAGTCGACGAGGAAGCCCTCCATCGCCGAGGGGTCGGTGAGGACGTTGCCCTCACCGACCGCCGCGCGCAGTTGCGTCAGCAGGGCATCCGCATGCCCGGGCACGGTGTCAGACCTGTGCGACCGCGTCGGCGACCGGCGTGGGTCCGTCGTTGAACTCGATGACCTTGTGCACCGTCTCGGGTCGGGCGAGGACTTCCGCCGCCACTGCGGCGACGTTGTCGCGGCTGACCTGGGCTCCGTCGCCACGGGTCCCGCCGACGGCGATCTTCCCCGTTCCCGGCTCGTCGGTGAGCCCGCTGGGTCCGAGGATCGTCCAGTCGAGGTCGCTCGACTTCAGGTAGGTGTCGGCGGCCGCCTTGGCCTCCGCGTAAGCATGGAACGAATTGTCCTCGGGGACGCCGTGATCGGGGCCGGCGCCGAAATAGGAGACGATGACGTAGCGGCGGACCCCGACCTTCGCCGCGGCGTCCATCGATCGGATCGCCGCATCCCGGTCGACGGCGTACGTTCGCGCGGGGTCACCACCGCCCGCTCCCGCCGACCAGACCACGGCGTCGTGTTCGGAGATCGCCGTGGCGATCCCGGTCGTGTCCAGGGTCTCCACGTCGGCGACGACGGGGACCGCGCCGGTCTCCGCGACATCGTGGGCGTGCTCTGGGTTTCGGATGATCGAGGTCACCTGATCGCCTCGGTCGGTCAAGATCTTCGCGAGGCGCAGCGCGATCTTGCCGTGTCCACCGATGATGGCCACTCGGGTCACTGGATGCTCACTTTCCGTTGCTCACTCGTGCTGGGGTCGACGACAGACGTACTTTTCCAACGTACCCATCCCGCAAACGACACCACCCCGGTCCGGACGCGGTGCGTCGGGAACCGGGGCGGGGTTCGCTGTGGGTGCTGCGATCAGACGCGGGTCCGGCCGCGCCCGGTCACGAGCTTGACCAGGAACAGCAAGATGCATGCACCGATCAAGCAGGTGATGAAGCTGAAGATCCATCCGGCACCTTCGACGTCGACGCCGAAGATCTTGAGGAGGAATCCTCCGAGCAGGCCGCCGATGACACCGACGACGATGTTGAGGATGATGCCCTGCTGCGCATCGGTCTTCATGATCTTGCTGGCGATCCAGCCGGCCAGACCACCGATGATGATCCACGCAATGATGCCAATTCCCAGCATATTTGCCTCCTAGGTAGTTGTTGATCCTGCGTGTGTACGTAAATCGTCCGAATCGTCCAGATCGTGCGATTTGCTACAAGACCGAACGTACCCAGGAATTCCGGGTCCAAACCTGTGGGCACGGATCTGTGTGCACATCGAGACCCGTGCGACGGTCGTGCCGAGACCTTCTCCGGCGGCGGCGTGGCCCGACCTGCGGCTATGGCCGAATCACGGGCAGGTCACCTCGATCTCGTAGGACTTGGTCACCTTCTCGGTCGGGTTCGCGAGATCGACGCCCGACGCCTCACCGGTGATCTTGTAGGTGGAGCCGTCCTTGTCGACCTCGGCGCTGCCCTCACCCACACCCTTCTGATAGCCGAGCGTCACACCGTCCACGGAACCGAGCCCGACCGACTCGACCTCCGGCGAATCCCCCGAGGACAGTACGACGCCGATGCCCGAGGTACCCGATCCGGAACCGATCCCGATCGTCACCTTCCCGGCGGCATCGGTGCAGCCGACGGACTTGTCCGCCAGATCCACCTCCTGGCCGTCGACGGTCACCTTGGCCTCCGCGTCGGTGCTCTTGGAGTCGTCCGAGCCGCATGCGGTCACGGCGACGGCCAGTGCCGCCGCGCCGAGGACTGAAGCGGTGTGCACCTTGTTCATCATGGAAACTCCTGGGCAGTCGTGAACGCCGCCGGCCGGCGGACTCCAGACGAATCTAGCCGTTGAGCTGCGCGTTGGCACAGAAATGCCCTAATCCCGGGACCTTCGGCACCGCAGTGGGTCTCAGGCGATCGACGGCAGTTTCACGTCGGCCTCGATCATCACCGCACGGGTGAGATCGCGGAACTGTTCGTAGTGCCCGTGATAGCCGTACTTGGCGTGCAGACTCGGCCACCGCGTGTGGTCTGCGGCCGCGCCGATCACATTGGCCTCGTGGAGATATGCGGGCAGGATGTTCTGGATCGTCGGATCGCGTCGGAGGCGGTGGACGGTGTCCCGGTGCAGCGACGACGACGCCCGGTACTTGGTGATGACGACACCCAATTCGACGATGGTGCGGCCGATCTCGGCACCGAAGTCGGCGACCTGCCGCTGAATGTGCGGAATCGCGTATGTGGACAACACGTCCGGGATCGTCGGGATGAGATATCCACCCGCCATGAACAATCCGTTGAGACTGAACGGACCGACGTTCGGCGGACAGTCGACGAGGACGTAGTCGTAGCGGGACATGATGGGGGCCAGCGCACCCCGGAGCACCTCGACGGCGGCGAGATGGTCGTCGGCGGCGACGCGGCGCGCGCTCATCTCCTCCTGCAGGTCGATCAGATCGAGCGACGACGGGAGGAGGTCGATCCCCGCAACCCCGTCGATCGACGACACGTCACGTTGAACGGTGCTCTCCAGGTCGAACCGGCTGGTGCCGTCGAGGACGTCGGCGAACAGGGTCGCGACGGTGTGCCCGCGCGCATTACAGGCCTCCCAACCCTTCTCCCCGATCATCATCGTGGTGAGGTTGGTCTGGGCGTCGAGGTCGACGAGGAGCACCCTCTCACCGAAGGCGCCGGCGAGGAAGTCGGCGAGACCGGCCGTGAGCGTGGTCTTCCCGACCCCGCCCTTGAGGCTGATCGTCGCGATCACCGTCGGCATGGTGTCCCCGGTCTGTTCGGTGGGCCTGCGTCGCGAGTCAGACTAACCGGGAGAAACGCGCGGCGCAGCGACTCTCAGCCGGTCTTGCCCAGGGCCTCGACCCTCTGGTCGTGGTGGGCGAAGGTGGGACCGCGCCCGCCGTCCTGCTCTGCGGCCAGCTTGGTGAAGGCGTCGTGCATGACGGCCCAGTAGGTGTCGCCGTTCGCGCGACGCCTGTCGGCCCGCTTCCAATAGCCGGGGATGCGTCGATCCAGATTCGCCAGGCGCGCCTGCGCGGCGATGAGTTTCGGTGCGACGCGTCCGATCCGGGTCGGCTCGGGAGTACCGGTGATGCGCTTGCCGAGGAACGTGCCGCCGATGAAGAAATACAGGCCGTGCAGGGTCTGGTGGAGCGCCGACTTCACCTGCGCGTCGATCAACGGCACCCTGACCTTGTCCATCAGCGTGTTGAGCATCATCTCGGAGACGTCGTTGAGCGCCTCGGAGAACTCCGACGGCGGCTCCATCACCGCATAGCCGTAGTCGAGGAGCTCCACCGCTTCGCCGAAGGTGCGCGGGATCATCGCCTCTCGGATACCCAGGATGTGACCGATGTACGACCAGAAGATGTTGAGGTCTTCGAGGTCCCGATAGTCGTAGTGACGACCGTAGTTGATGTCGTACATGAGGTTGGCGACCCCGAACGACGGGATGCCGCCGGACATCTCGGCATTGGAGATCGGCACACCGTGCTGGGCAACCCATTCCTCCCCCCACTTCTTGCGCAGCATGACACGCGCCTGCGCGTGCATCAGTCGTACCCGGACGGCGTTCTTGAACGCGGTGCCATAGCGGTCCAGCGCCCCCGGTGCGGGCAGGTGCACCCAGAACTCGGCGGTCTCCAGCGATCGGTTGACCATGTTGCGCTGCATGCGACCCATGGTTCCGACCGCGCCGCCCACCGAACCTCCCTGGACGGTGACCAGGGTGTTGAGGAAGATCAGCGACGCCTTGCCCGCCGGGCTCACGCTGTTGGCGACGATCGCGCCCCGGTCGACGCGCTCCCTGGTGATCCAGGACGGCGGGTTGTCGATGTGCTCGAAGAGCGCGACGAGTTCCTCCGGCGGATCGTCGATGGTCTCCAGCCCGTTGTCGAGGGCGTCTTCGAACATCTGCCGTCCGGTCCGCGGGGGCAGTCTGCGGAACATCTGCACGACCGCGTCCATCTCCGGATCACCGACCCAGAGATGGTCTTTGGCGCGGGCGACGATGCCGCCGGTGTCGGGGAGCCGATCCTGCACGTCGACCCAGCCGTCGAGCAGTCGATGACGGGCGGGTGTCCAGTCCGGGTTGAACGTCGGCCGCGCGGGCGGTGCCGGTCGCAGCGGGCGCCCCAGCACCGGATCGATCGGGGCGTCGGGGGCGGGCGGCGGGGCGAGGGCGTCGAGTTGATCGTCGAGGACGGTCATGGTGTCTCCGTACGGTCCGAGGTCCGGCTACTTAGTAATCTAGGTTAGCCAACTCGATGCCCGTCCGGAGCGGTTCCGTATACGAAGCCGCCTCCGCGCCGAACCCCGCGGTCCCGTACCGCGCACCAGTCCCCGCATCGCGACCGGCCCGCCCTGACGTTTCCACCGATGGTCATGATTCGGGAGAACGCGGTAACTCGATCGGCCCCGACTCTGCCGAGATCGTCGAAATCTGTGAGAATGGCGTCGCCGTACATTTACGCCGAGACCGCGCGGACACCACGGCACATTTCATGAACCGAGGAAATGCGCGACGGTCCGCAATCCCCTGGCTTCACGTGATACCGATTCACCGAACGCGGCCGCCTCACCTCCGCAAGACAAGGACAGTCATGACCACTCGTCCCACGAACGCTCGTATCCGAAGGCTTTCGGCCGGAATGGCTTTCGCCGCAGCTGCGGCGACAACCATTGTGCTCGCACCGTCCGCGTCGGCCACCCCGGGAGATGTCACCGTCTCACCGTCGGTGTCCGGAAACACGATCACTCTCGCGGTCACCAACAATGCGAACAAGCGCATCGGCTGCGAGATCTTCGGGGTGAAGGCGAATACCGCTCCTGCCGCCTCGGCCGTGGCCTTCGGTTATCAGACGCCTGAGGAACTCGGCGCCCTCATATCACCCGGCACGTCGAAGAATGTGCCGATGCGGGTCACCGCGGGCAACCCGCCGAAGCCGACCGGGCCCACGACGATCCCGAACGGGACCTACGACATCTACTGGGGATGCGCCACCATCACCCTGCCGCCGGGCTCCGTCCGCGAGCAGTTCTGGAGCACCAACCCGCCGTTGACCAACATGACCCCGACCGCCGGGGCGCCGGTCCGCGTCACGGTGACGGGTGCCGGGCCGGCCACGCCGGAACCCCGGTCGGAGGCGCCCACGACACCGGCTCGCCCGACGGTCCCCGGGTTCCCCGGCATCGAGATCCCGGAGCAGATCTGCGCCCCGTGGGCCTGCTACCCGCTGCCGAGATCCTGATCGCTCACCGACGCGGCGTCACAGCGGCGTCGGGTGATTGTCCTTGGACTTCGAGCGGAACAGCATGTAGCCGCCGTAGAGGGCCAGCCCGATGAGTGCGATCCAGAAGAGCCCCTTGAGCAGCGGCCCGATCACCGCCAGCGCGATGAGGACGACCGCGATGATCCCGAGGACCTTCCAGAACGTGGTTGACGAATTCGTTGATGTGCTCATGCCCCGAGTCTCCGCCGGCACCCCGCCAAAATCCACAGGTCAGCCGGTATATGGGGCGAAGTTCAGGGACATCCCTGAGACCCGTCCCTAGCGCTGGAACCAGGCCTCGGGATTGCCGCTCAGGGCCTTGGAGATCCGCAGACGCGAGGTGTTGGTGAGGTCGTCGGGCAGATCGTCGGGTGCGAACCAGGCGACGTCGGAGTTCTCGTCGTCGGCCGCATGCGGTTCGCCGTCGACGTACCGCGCGAGGAAGCAGACGTCGAGGTAGCGCGTCTGATCCCCGTTGGGATAGGTGATCAGCGGGGTGACGTCGATACTGGTCAGTCGGACGATCTCGGCGGTCACGGCCGTCTCCTCGGCGACCTCGCGCAGCGCCGCACGGGCAGGCTCTTCACCGGGTTCGAGCACCCCGGACACGACCGCCCACTGTCCGTTGTCGACGCGCCGGGTGAGCAGCAGACGGCCGTCGGCGTCGCTGACGACCACGCTGACACCCGACAGCCAGAGCTCGCGATGACCGACCTGGGCACGCAGGTCGCGGATGAAGTCGGGGATGGGCATCCCCACATCCTGCCCGCCCGGGCCTCGGGGCGTGCGGCGGTGGCGCGCACAATGTGATCCATGAAGATCTCCCGACGAGCCGAAGGGATCGCTCCGTTCTACGCGATGGAGTTCGCGCGGAACGCGGCCGAGCTGGAGGCGCAGGGCCACCACGTGGTGAAGCTCAACATCGGCGAACCCGACTTCGGGCCGCCGCCTGCGGTTCTCGCGGCAGCCCGTGAGGTCAGCGACGGCCGGCCGCTCGCGTACACCGGTGCACTCGGTCTCCCGGAGTTGCGGGCCGCGATCGCGGACTTCTACGGGCACCATTTCGGCGCGGAGGTCGACCCTCGACGGGTCGCGGTCACCTCCGGCGCCTCGGCGGCGCTGCTCATGGCGTGCGCCGCACTCATCGATCCCGGCGACGGGGTGCTCATCGGAGATCCGTCGTACCCGTGCAACCGCCAGTTCGCCCACGCCTTCGGTGCGCGGGTCGACCTGATCGAGACCACCGCGGAATCGCGCTTCCAGTTGACGACCGATGACATCGCGAGGTCCTGGACCGACACCACACGCGGTGTCATCGTCGCCACCCCGTCGAATCCCACCGGCACCTCGATGCCGTACGACGAGCTGGTCGCGATGACCGATCTCGTCGCCGCACGCGGCGGCTGGTCCATCGTCGACGAGATCTATCTCGGCCTGTCCGACCCCGGTGCGGACGGACGCGCGCCGCGGAGCATCCTCGCCACCGACACCGCGGGTACGGCCGAGACGGTCGTGATCAACAGCTTCTCCAAGTACTTCGGCATGACCGGCTGGCGTCTCGGCTGGTGCATCGTGCCCGACGAGCTGGTCGAGGTCATCGAACGTCTCGCGCAGAACTTCTACGTCTGCCCGCCCACCCCCTCCCAGTACGCCGCGCTGGCCTGCTTCACCCCGGAGTCCCTGGCCGTCGCCGAGGACAACCGGCGCGAGTTCGCACGTCGCCAGCACCTCGTCATCGACGGGCTCGCCCGCATCGGGCTCGACGTGCCGGTCGTCCCCGACGGGGCGTTCTACGTCTACATCGACGTGAGCTCGACCGGTCTGAGCTCGGCGGAATTCTGCGACCGCGCCCTTCGCGAGGCGCACGTCGCCCTCACGCCGGGCAAGGATTTCGGGGTCGCCGGCGCCGATCGCTTCGTCCGGCTGTCCTACGCGGCGTCGACGGAGGATCTCGCTCTCGCGATCGATCGGCTCGGCGCGTTCGTGGGGGCCGCAAACCCCGCGTGACCCGCATCTGACGTCAGCCTCGCGGATAGAGTGTGATCTGCAACACTCTTCGAGCCCAGGAGACGTCGCATGAGTATCGCCGATCTCGACACCGTGGACCCGAAACGGATCGCCGAAGAGGCGGGCAGGGTCCTGCGCGAGCGGACGACCGGCGAGCCCCGGGTCCCCGGTGTCGTCGCCGGGGTCACCACGGACCAGCGGACCGCCTACCTCGAGGCGGTCGGGCTCCGGGCCGCCGACGCCGATCATGCGATGACCACCGACTCAGTGTTCACCCTGTTCTCCATGACCAAGGCGATCACCGCCACGGTCGCGCTCCAACTCGTCGGCGAGAAGCGGCTCGACCTGCATGCGCCGGCGAGCGAGTACGCACCGGCCATCGCCGGCCTGGAGGTGATCGAGGGATTCGACGACGACGGCAACCCACGGCTGCGCCCACCTGCCTCCGCCGTCACCACTCACCAACTACTCACCCACACAGCAGGTTTGGGCTACTCCTTCTTCAACGAGACCTACCGCCGGCTCGAAACCGAGCACCGGCAGCCGCCCATCTCCGAGTCGACGCACGCCGCACTGCGCACACCGCTCCTGTTCGATCCGGGCACCGCGTGGGAGTACGGCTCCAACATCGACTGGGTCGGCCAGGTCATCGAGGGCATCACCGGCCGCCGCCTCGGTGACGTGATGAGCGATCGCGTGTTGTCGCCACTCGGCATGTCCGACACCGCATTCACGCTCTCCGGCGACACCCGGCACCGCCGCGCGATCATGCACCACCGCCGTGGCGACACCCTCATCGCAGATCACCGATGGGAGCGAACCCGCGACCCCGAGGTCCACATGGGCGGGCAGGGTCTGTACTCGACGGTCCCCGACTACCTCCGGTTCCTGCGGATGTGGTTGCGGGACGGCGAATCCGATTCCGGAGACCAGGTCCTCCGACCCGAGATCGTCGAGTTGGCGTTGCGGAACCACATCGGCGACCTGAAGGTCAAGAAGCTGCCCGGGGTGATGCCGGAACTGGCCAACGACGCCGAATTCTTCCCCGGCACACCGAAATCCTGGTCCTACGCCTTCATGATCAACGACGTCGACGTGCCCACCGGCAGACCGGCCGGCTCCCAGTCCTGGGCCGGCCTGGGGAATCTCTATTGCTGGATCGATCCGGTCGACAAGATCGGCGGCGTCTGGGCCACCCAGATCCTCCCCTTCGCCGACCCGACCTCCATGAGCGGATACCTCGACTTCGAGACCGCGGTCTACCGCGCGCTCAGCGTCTGACCCGGAACCTGCCGACCGGACTCCCAGAAATCTGGGGGCGCACCGGTTCCAGAGGTTCCGCCGCGACATTTCCGGCGTTCGAGGGATGGCGGGAACAAAAGGTGCTCAGCGACTCTGAGTGCCATGAACACATCGGGACCCGCGGTGCGGAACACCGCACCCGGCCCCGCTTCACCATCCGCTCCGCTCACCGAACCGCGAAGGAACCACACCGTGTCCATCACCTCCGAACCGATCGACTTCACCGACCTCGACGCCCTCGTCACCACCGTCGCAGGCCCGGTCCTGACACCGACCGACGACGGTTACACCGCTGAACTGACCGGCTTCAACCTGGTGGCCATCCCGGCCGCGCAGGTCGTCGTCGGCGCGACCGGTGCCGAAGACGTCGCCGCCGCAGTGCGATACGCGCGGGCCAACGGTCTGCGGGTCGGCGCCCGGGCCACCGGACACGGGGCCCCGATCGAGGGCCGCGGCACGGTCGTCATCACCACCTCGCGGATGACCGACATCGTCGTCGACCCGGTCACCAGGACCGTCCGCGTCGGCGCCGGCGTCCGCTGGCGTGACCTCGCCGCGGCGACCGCGCCTCACGGACTGACCGGCCTGGTCGGCTCGTCGTCGTCGGTCGGCGTGGTCGGCTACCACCTCGGCGGAGGGCTCAGCCCGCTCGGACGCCGATTCGGTTGGGCCGCAGATCATGTCCGGTCGATCGAGCTGGTGACCGCGGACGGGGTCATCCGAACGGTCGATCCCTCGGCCGGTTCGGACCTGTACTGGGCGATCCTCGGCGGACGCGACGGCTTCGGCATCGTCACCGCCATCGAGTTCGAACTCTTCGAGCTCCCCACCGTGTACGGCGGCGGCATCTTCTTCGCCGGCTCGGCGGCGGCCGACGTGCTCCACACCTGGCGTGAGTGGGCGCCGACCCTGCCGGAGGAGGCCGGCACCTCGGTCGCGATCCTGCGCCTGCCGCCGGACCCCAACCTGCCGGCCCCGTTGCAGGGTCAGCTCGCGGTGCACGTCCGCTACACCCACACCGGCGACCCGGCCACCGCGGCAGCACTTCTCGCCCCGATGCGCTCGGCCGGCCCCATCCTGCTCGAGAACATCGACGTGCTCCCGACCGCCGCTCTCGACGCCGTGCACATGGACCCGCCGGGCCCGATGCCTTCCGCCGAACGCGGCAGCATCCTGCACGAATTCCCGGCGTCGGCCGTCGACGCCCTTCTCGACGCCGCCGGACCGCACGTCGCGAGCCCACTGGCCATCGTCGAGGTCCGCCTGATGGGCGGCGCGCTGACGCAACCGCAGCGCGTACCCAACGCGGTCGCCGGACGCCACGGCGCCTTCAACGTCGTCGCCATCGGCGTGCCGGCCGGCCCCCTCGGCGACCAGGTCGGCGCACACCTGGCCGCCGTCACCCGGGCCGTCGCGCCGTGGTCGGCCGGTGCACTGCTGAACTTCTGCGGACTCGCCGCCGCCGAACGAGAGCAGCTCTGGACGCCCGAACAGCGGGTACGCCTGGAGACGATCCGCCGCCGTCACGACCCGACCGGGGTCCTCCGGGTGGATGATCCCAGCTTTGTGGGATAGACATCGATGCAGCTCAGGAACATGATTGCCAGATGACATCGAGCCTGACCGCCGAGCGCGTGCGCCGCGACATCGAAGTCGTGGCGCACGCCGGTCTCGGCCTCGACGACTTCTTCGCGGAAACCGTGGAGTCGTTGCGTCGTGCGGTACCCATCGATGCCGCCTGCATCGGCACCTTCGACCCCAACACGGTCATGCTGACCTCGGCCCGGAAGTACGGGGACCTGCTCGGTCAGGACCACAAGGATCCGGAATGGGGGCTTCTCGAGTACGGGCAGGTCGAACCGTCGAGTTACCGAGAACTGGTGGCGCAGAAGCGCGATGCCGTCGGCCTCAATCTCCTGACCCGGGGTCGGACCCAGCAGTCCGAACGCATGACGCGCCTCATGATCCCGGAGTACTGCTTCCACGACGAGGCGCGCGTCGTGCTCCGCGACGGGGATCGGGTGTGGGCCGGGATCGCGATGTTCCGCAGCGGCGCGGGCTGCCGCCCGTTCACCGACGACGAGATCGACTTCCTCGGCTCGCTGTCGCAGACACTCGCACACGGGGTTCGGATCGGGCTGCTCAGCACGGTCGTCGCCGAACAACGGCCCTCGATCAACAACGGGCCGGCCGTCCTGATCATCGATCGCAACAACGAGATCGTGCAGATGAGCGCCGGCAGCCAGGAGCGCATCGACGACCTCGCGGCGGGACCGAACAGTGCGGCGGCCGTGAACCCCATCTACGGCCTGATCGGTGCCGCACGACGCTACGGTGCCGGCGAGACGCAGGTACCGCCGCGCCTACGGGTCCGCGGCAGATCGGGAATGTGGCTCGTCATCAACGCATCCCCGCTGTCCTCGGTCGACGGCCGGCCCGGCGAGGTCGTCATCACGATCGAGGAGGCGCGCCCGCCGGAGATCATCCCGCTCGTCGTCGAGGCCTTCGGCCTCACCGCGCGTGAGCGTGACGTGACCCAGATGGTGTTGCAGAACGTCGCCACCAAGGACATCGCCGCAACCCTGCACGTATCCGCGTACACGGTGCAGGATCACCTGAAGTCGATCTTCGACAAGGCCGGGGTCCGGAGCCGTCGCGAACTCATCGCCCGGGTGTACTTCGACCAGTACGCGCAACGTCTCAACGATCCGCTCACGCCCTCCGGCTCCTACGCGTCGGCCGAATAACCAAAGCTCACCTGCACATTCCCACCGAGGGCCCGCATCGCGGGCCCTCCATTCGTCGTCAGAAGACCGGCGACTTGGTCGGTCGTCTCACAGTGAGACGTTTGTTACCTGCATCACACGGTTGTATCGAAGTCGCTCCAGTCCATGCGGGCCGGCACACCCGTCGGCTCCCTCAAAAGAGGAGGCGCACTTTGAGCAGGCAGAGCTTGACGAAAGCCCACGCGAAGATCACCGAGTTGTCCTGGGAGCCCACCTTCGCGACCCCGGCCACTCGATTCGGAACCGACTACACCTTCGAGAAGGCCCCCAAGAAGGACCCGCTGAAGCAGATCATGCGGTCCTACTTCCCGATGGAGGAGGAGAAGGACAACCGTGTGTACGGCGCCATGGACGGCGCCATCCGCGGCAACATGTTCCGCCAGGTCCAGGAACGCTGGCTGGAGTGGCAGAAGCTGTTCCTGTCGATCATCCCGTTCCCCGAGATCTCGGCGGCCCGCGCGATGCCGATGGCCATCGACGCGGTCCCCAACCCCGAGATCCACAACGGGTTGGCCGTGCAGATGATCGACGAGGTCCGTCATTCGACGATCCAGATGAACCTCAAGAAACTGTACATGAACAACTACATCGACCCGGCCGGCTTCGACATCACCGAGAAGGCATTCGCCAACAACTACGCCGGCACCATCGGCCGACAGTTCGGCGAGGGGTTCATCACCGGTGACGCCATCACGGCAGCCAACATCTACCTCACGGTGGTCGCCGAAACCGCATTCACCAACACGCTGTTCGTCGCGATGCCCGACGAAGCCGCCGCCAACGGCGACTACCTGCTCCCCACCGTCTTCCACTCGGTGCAGTCCGACGAGTCGCGGCACATCTCCAACGGCTACTCGATCCTGCTGATGGCTCTCGCAGACGAGCGCAATCGTCCTCTGCTGGAACGTGATCTGCGGTACGCGTGGTGGAATAACCACTGCGTCGTCGACGCCGCGATCGGCACCTTCATCGAGTACGGCACCAAGGACCGCCGCAAGGACCGGGAGAGCTACGCGGAGATGTGGCGCCGGTGGATCTACGACGACTACTACCGCAGTTACCTTCTGCCGCTGGAGAAGTACGGGCTCACGATCCCGCACGATCTGGTCGAGGAGGCCTGGAACCGGATCACCAACAAGCACTACGTCCACGAGGTGGCGCGCTTCTTCGCCACCGGCTGGCCGGTCAACTACTGGCGCATCGACGCCATGACCGACAAGGACTTCGAGTGGTTCGAGGAGAAGTACCCCGGGTGGTACAACAAGTTCGGCAAGTGGTGGGAGAACTACAACCGTCTCGCCTACCCGGGCCGCAACAAGCCGATCGCCTTCGAGGACGTCGACTACGAGTACCCGCACCGTTGCTGGACCTGCATGGTGCCGTGCCTCGTCCGTGAGGACATGATCGTGGACAAGGTCGACGACCAGTGGCGCACCTACTGCTCGGAGACCTGCCACTGGACCGACGCGGTCGCCTTCCGCGACCAGTACGACGGCCGGGACACCCCGAACATGGGACGCCTCACCGGATTCCGCGAATGGGAGACCCTGCATCACGGCAAGGATCTCGCCGACATCATCAAGGATCTGGGCTACGTCCGCGACGACGGCAAGACCCTCATCCCGCAGCCGCACCTCAACCTGGATCCGAAGAAGATGTGGACGCTCGACGACGTCCGCGGCAACGTCTTCAACAGTCCCAACGTGCTGCTCAACGAGATGTCCGACACCGAGCGGGACGCGCACATCGCGGCGTATCGCGCCAATCCCAACGGGGCCGTGCCGGCCTGACGGCACGCCGGTGGGCGCCCCCTTCCGAGTTGCTCGCAACTCGCTCCTCAGGGAGCAGGAGACGCTCGCGAGCTCGCTCCTCAGGGAGCGGTGATGACCGCAAGCCATCGCCTCCCCCAGCTCCCTGAGGAGCGCAGCACCTCCCTTTTCCAGACAGGAGTTTCCGTGGCCGACACACATCACATCAACTTCGTCCCGGTCGACATCGAGATGGAGGTCGCCGAGGACGAATCGATCCTCGACGCCGCGTTCCGACAGGGCATCCACCTCATGCACGGGTGTCGCGAGGGCCGGTGTTCGGCCTGCAAGTCGTACATGCTCGACGGGGATGTCCAGATGGACAACTACTCCACCTTCGCCTGCAACGAGGCGGAGGAGGCCGAGGGCTATGTGCTGCTGTGCCGGTCCTACGCCTACAGCGACTGTGAGATCGAGCTCCTCAACTTCGACGAGGACGAATTGCTCGGCGGCGCACCGATCCAGGACGTGCGCACCCGGGTCGCCGCGATCGAGCCGGTGACGACCGACATCGTGTCACTTCGTCTCGACGTCGTCGAACCGGAGACCTTCGAGTTCAAACCCGGTCAGTACGTGGACCTCTCGGTCCCCGGCACCGAGGAGAAGCGTTCGTTCTCGATCGCGACCACCCAGGCCACTCCGGACAAGCTGGAGTTCCTGATCAAGAAGTACCCGGGAGGCCTGTTCGCCGGCCTTCTCTCCGACGGCCTCTCCCCCGGCGACGAGATCATGATCAACGGCCCGTACGGGTCGTGCACCCTGCGCAACGGCCATGTACTGCCGATCGTCTGCATCGGCGGAGGGGCCGGAATGGCCCCGCTGCTCTCGCTGCTGCGGCACATCAGCGAAACCGGTCTGAACAGGCCGGTTCGTTTCTACTACGGGGCCCGGACCGCGGCGGATCTGTTCTACCTCGACGAGATCGCCGCACTAGGCGAGAAGATCGCCGACTTCCGGTTCGTCGCCTGCCTGTCGGAGTCGGCCGACGGAGCCCCGGACGGCGTCGAGGTCGCCGAGGGAAACGTCACCGACATCGTCAACTCACACGAATCCGATCTCGCCCGAACGGAGGTGTATTTCTGCGGCCCCCCGCCCATGGTCGATGCGGCTCTCGCTCTCGCCGACCAGCATTCGGTCCCCCGGGACCAGACCTTCTACGACAAGTTCACCAGCCCGGCTTTCGACTAGAAGTCGCCGAACGAGGAGGAACGACAGGTATGTCCGCCCCCACCGCGCCGAAATCACCACAGCGCGAACGCAGTTTCCCGAGCATCGAATTCACCGACGCCGAGGCCGGCGCCAAGGAATTCCCGAGCAGCAAGAGCCGCAAGTACAACTACTATCAGCCGGCCAAGAAGCGGGCGACGGTCTACGAGGACGTCACCGTCGACGTGCAGCCAGACCCGGAACGCCACCTGACCCAGGGCTGGATCTACGGCTTCGGCAACGGTCCCGGCGGTTATCCGCAGGAGTGGACGGCTGCGAAGTCGAGCAACTGGCATGCCTTCCTCGATCCCAACGAGGAGTGGGAACAGACCATCTTCCGCAACAACTCGGCGGTGGTCCACCAGGTCAATCTGTGTCTGCAGAATGCCAAGCGAGCCCGCGTGTACGACGGCTGGAATCCCTCGTGGCTCAAATTCATCGAGCGCAACCTCGGCGCCTGGATGCATGCCGAGAGCGGCATGGGCCTGCACGTGTTCACCTCGATCCAGCGGTCCGCTCCGACCAACATGATCAACAACGCGGTCGCGGTCAGTGCGGCGCACAAGCTGCGTTTCGCCCAGGACCTCGCGTTGTTCAACCTCGATCTCGCCGAGGCCGAGGAGGCCTTCGAC
This sequence comes from Gordonia metallireducens, assembly GCF_021245825.1. NCBI lineage: Bacteria > Bacillati > Actinomycetota > Actinomycetes > Mycobacteriales > Gordoniaceae > Gordonia > Gordonia metallireducens. The sequence continues at coordinate 75,208 of NZ_JAJQJP010000021.1, forward strand.
GGCTCGGCACACAAGGAGGTCTGGCAGTCGGCGCCGGAATGGCAGCCGACCCGCGAGGCCGTCGAGCGGCTGACCGCGATCGGCGACTGGGCGAAGTTGTTGTTCTGCACCAACATCGTCTTCGAGCAGCTCGTCGGGTCGCTGTTCCGGACCGAGCTGATCATGCAGGTCGCGGCGCGCAACGGCGATTACATCACCCCGACGATCGTCGGCACCGGTGAGTACGACTACGACCGCGACCTGAACTACACCCGGGCCCTGTTCCTGATGCTCTCCCGCGACGAGCAGTACGGCGCGCAGAACCGCGCATTGTTCGGCGAGTGGCTCTCGGAGTGGGTGCCGCGCTGCCTCGACGCCGCGCGTGGGCTGCAACCGATCTGGTCGCAGCCGGCGGACAAGTCGGTCACCTTCGCCACGAGCCTCGACGCGGCGACCGAGAAGTTCCGCGACGTACTCAAAGCCATCGAAGTCGACATCCCCGAGGAGCTGAACCGATGACCTCCATGCAATTCGGCGCACAGACCGAGTTCTCGAACATGTGCGGCGTCACCCTGATGAACACGCCCGTCGGCCGCGTCGTGGCCGACGTCATGGGCGCCAAGGAAGGTGTCGAACTCACCGAGTACCCGTCGATGATCCGGGTCGACGGCGTCAACCGGCTCGAGTTCGACTACGACGAGCTCACCGACGCCCTGGGTCAGGAGTTCGACGGATCGGTCTTCGAGGAGATCAGCTCCACCCACTACGGGCGGATGGTTCACCTCGACGACCGGACCTACCTGTTCGCGAGCCCCGAGGACGCCGCCGAGTTCATCGGGTTCGATCTCACCGCGTCGAGCTGAGCGCAGGCCCGACCCCCGATCTGCGTCGTGGGCGCCGGCGAACACCCCCCCCCGGCCCCCCCCCCCCCCCCCAAACCCCCCCC
>NZ_JAJQJP010000022.1:0-102056 GCF_021245825.1 Gordonia metallireducens
GAWMGAGCAGCGGCACCGGGTCCTCCGGGCGTCGGAGCGTGAGCGTGGTGGTGCCGCCCCCGCGGGCGGCGCGACCCACCGACACCGCGGAGCCGACCCGGGCCGCGCCGGCATTGCCCTGGGTCGCGGCCGCCGCGACGGCGAGGAGCGTGATCCAGGCGCTCAGTTGCTGTTTGGCCTTGAGTCGCGAATACGTGGCGCGGACGAGGCGGGCCTGTCCGTCGTCGGCGGTGAAGACGTCGCCGACGGTGCCGTGCACGCGTCGACCGTCGGGCAGCGTGACGAGGATGTCGAGGGTCTCCGGCGTTCCCGGACGCAGTGGCGCGAGGACGCCGTGCAGTCGGGTGACCGCGCGCGAGATGGCCTGCAGCTCCCGGGTGCCGAAGGTGAAGGGCGGCAAGGTACCTCGACGGAGTTCGGCGGCCTCACAGTCGCCGATCGGAACACCCGAGAGCATCCGGGTGAGGAAACGGTCGCCGATCCCCCACTTGTCGAGCGGGTCGAGCTCGACGTCGAGCTGGTCGTCGTGCGGCGTCTCGTCGTCGGGGATCCGGGCGCCGAGCCGTTGGCGGACGAAGGCGGTGATCGGGTCGACGTGGAAGTCGATGAGTGACGCGAGGTCGATGTCGGCGAGCTCGGGGCTCGGCTCGGGTGCGGGGAGGGTCTCCCGGGCCGCGGGGACGACCGGATCGGCCGGACGGCGCAGTGCCTCGGCACCGGCGAGCAGCGATGCGTCGTGGCTGAACGGTCCGGTGATGCCGGGGACACCGCCGTCGACGAAGTTGCGGGCATCGAAGCCGTGCAGGGAATGTCGACGCACGATCGTCGGCCGGTCCGGCCCGGTGAGCCCGTCGAGGGTGTCGATCAGTTCGCTGACCACCACGGCGGGCGGGATGTGCCGCCCCGACACCGGGTCGGCGCCGCTGTAGAACACGAGCAGGTTGTCCTGCGCCGCACCGATCGCGTCGAGGAAGCACTGCCGGTCCTCGTCCCGCGGGTTGCGTTCGCCCACCAGCGGATCGACACCGAGTACGTCGTCCCCGTCGATGCGCTGGACACGCGGGAAGACCTCGGCGTCGATGCCGAGCAACACGATGACGCGGTGGGGCACCGAACGCATCGGGACCATCGTGCACACGGTGAGCTCGCCGGTCCGGAAGTTCGACCGGGTGGGACGTCCCGCGATCAGGGCGGACAGCAGGTCGCGGACGTCGGCGAGACGCAACACCTCCTCGGTGTCGCCGAAGGCGTCCTCGAGCATCCGGATGGCCTGTGCGCGTTGCCAGTCGTCGGCGGGTGCGGTCGCGGTAAGCGAGCCGACCGCCTCGACGAGGGTCTGCGCCCACCGATGAGCGGGTGCGGTGGTGGTCAGCTCGGCGAGTACGCGTCCGAGGCGGTCGAGGAACTCGTCGAGTCGGCCGACCAGGTCGATACCGGTGCTCTCCACACCTGCGAGAGGCAGTGCGGTGCCGAGCCATTCGTCGTCGGTCTCCTCGGCGACCACGCCGAGCGCGATGCGGTCCAGACCGGCGTCGAAGGTCCCCTGACGGAAACGCTCGAGACCGAACCGGGCGCGTTCGGCCGTGCCGAGTCCCCAGCGGACATTGCTGTGGCCCAGCCATTCCCGGACCAGATCCAGGTCGTCGTCGGTCATCGCGAATCGGGTCCGGACGGGTTCGGTGTCGAGGAGATCGAGGACGTCGCCCGCGGTCACCCGGCCGGCCGCGAGTTCGACCACGCCGACGACGGTGTCGATGACCGGGTTGACGTGACGAACCCCGCGGTCGGCGAGGCGCACACGCAGGTCGAAGGCCGGGTGCGGCAATCCGGCCTGACCGAAGGCACCCCGGATGAGCGGGGCGAAGGTCTCGACGTCGGGGCACATGATCAGGACCTCGCGGGGTTCGAGGGTCGGGTCGTCGGCGAAGAGGTGCAGCAACCGGTCGCGGAGCACCTCGATCTGGCGCTCGGGACCGTGGCATGCGTGCACCTCGACGGACCCGTCGTCGGCGAACTCGGCCGACGGTGCCGCACCCGAGTCGTCGACGGTCCCCGCGTCGTCGCGGATACCCGCCTGCAGGGCACCCAGCAGCGTGTCGGGCAGCGGTGTGTCGGGTGGATGGTGGACGTCACGGTCGACGATGTCGTCCAGCCGCAGCTGCAGTTCCTGCAGGTCGCGGGACAGCCCGGCCAGCAACGGGTTCCGGAGTTCGGGGACCGGGCGTTCGCGTCGACGCGGCGGTACGCTCACGCCGGGCGTTGCCCCGGCGGACTCGCCCCCGGAGGCGGCTCGGAGTTCGTCCCAGAGATGGGGACTCGCGTGCGGGACGAACAGATGGACGTCGTGATGCACGCTCACCGCGGAGACGATGTTGCGGAACGACTCGGTGATCCGGGTCGGGCCGAACACCGACAGGCGGCCGGGAAGGTCGGCGACCCCGGGGTCGGACCGCAGCCGGTCGCACACTTCGCCCAGGACCTCCGCCGGATGGGGCTGCCCGATCTCCGCTCGGACGGCACGCCAGAACCCGGCCTGCCAGGCCAGGTCGTCCCGCAGCGGTCCACCCGCGCCGTCGAGATCGTCGCCCGCCGCCCAACCGGCGATCATCGAGGGACGGGACCGCCCGTATCGCTCGAAGAGTTCGGCCAGGTGTCGCGCGGTGGCATAGCGGCGGCCGATCCGGGGTGACGCGTCGTCGCCCGCACCGATGTGCCGCGCGATGACCGTCAGTTCCGGGTCGTCGATCCGTTCATCGAGGACCCGGAGGACCGGCCAGGTCAATTCCGCAGCGCGCCATGGATTTCCGGTCGACAACGGGGTGTCGCCGGTGAAGCGTTCCCCGGCGAGGACCGCCGCCGAGATCGCGTCCGCCAGCCGTCCCGGACCGGTGAAGTCGATGTTGGCCGCGATGCCGTCGGACAGCGCGGGGCCGGAACCGAGCCGGCGGGCGAGGTGCTGGGCGAGCCAGCGTTCGACGCCGGCTGCCGGCACCGAGATGATCTCGGTACGCATCGGATCGTCGAGCGGCGTGGCCAACACCCCGGCCAACGCATCGGCGAGGGTGTCGGTGCGCTCGGCGCGATGAAGGATGAGCACCAGACGCGGTCAGCCCGCGGTGTCGGCGCGTGCCGAATGGAACTTCACCGGTTCGCCCAGGCTGTTGTGGAGGACCTCGCGCAGCTGATCCGGGATCGGGGTCGGCCGACCGACCGCGGGGTCGACGACCACCAGCGTCGTCTCCGCCGTCGCGCAGAGGACACCCTCCTTGTCGAACAGGCGCAGCGCCATCGTGAACGACGAACGACCGACCCGCCCGATGCACGAACGGATGATCACCGGGTGGGTGGAGTAGTGGACGGGCGCGGAGAACTCGATGTCCTGGCGTGCCACGAGGAAGGAGAAGTTCCGCGGCCCGTCGGAGATCCATTCGTGGAAGGAACGGACGCGCGCCTCTTCGAAGAGGCGCGAGATCTGCACGTTGTTGATGTGATTGTTGATGTCCATGTCGCCCCATCGGAGATGGACGGGGATCTCGAGGACGTAATCCGGTGCAGAGGGTTCAGAAGCCACGGCAGCAACCTTAACGGCGGGACACGCCCACCGCGTACTGCGGTACCGACCGTGTCGAGACCGTAGACTCGCCCCCGGGGGAACGGCAGAGATGCGCAGGCAGGCAGTCGCCGCGGGTGTGTCTCGCCAGAGGGTGTGCCCGCGCGATTCGCGGGCTCGAGTCGGGCAGTGAGGGGCCTCGGGTGAACATCGACACGGCACGGGCACGTCTGCGCCCGGTGTCTGCGATGGACATCGACGACCTCGTCCACCTCGACAGCGATCCCGAGGTCATGCGCTTCGTCAGCGGTGGCACCCCGACCCCACGGACCGTCATCGAGGACTGGGTGGTCCCGCGCGCCGAGTCCGAGCGTCGGATGTACGGAACCGGCACCTGGGTGCTGTGCGATCCGGCCACCGAAGCATTCCTCGGCTGGGCGTCGTTGCGGACCCCGCGACACAGCCGACGCCCCGAACTCGAGCTCAGCTACCGCCTCCGCCGAACGGTATGGGGCCGGGGCCTGGCCACCGAGGCCGCCTTCGCCCTCATGGCCTTCGCCTTCGACCATCTCGACACCGAACGCGTCTTCGCCAGCACCGTCGCGGGCAACATGCCCTCGCGGCGGGTCATGGAGAAACTCGGCATGACGCTGTCGGGAATCCATGTGGGTGACGAAACCGTTGGAACAGGCATGCCGACACACCCACTCCATCTCGGTCCCGATCGGTACGAGGTGGAGTACCAGATCCTCAAGACCGAATGGCAGCGACGATCTCTGCGCTGGTCATCGGCGAGCGACCTGACCGCCTGACCGTGGGGCGGCACCATCGGGGCGGCCGTGACCCCGCTCATGGCATCGCGCCACGCCGTCCTGGTCGCGCCCGGTCGCGCATCATTGACTACCGTTGTGGGCAAGTACGGTTTTGCCTCGATCCCCGTCGCACGCGGTTCGGCCACGTGACGACACGAACCCGCACGGTATCGGAGCACAGTCCGTCCCCCATCGAGCGAGAAGGAGATGTCTGGAGATGAGCAGCCCCGCCGCCCAGGCCCCCGCCGTAGCAGCCACCGACCGCAGGAAAGTGGTCATCATCGGCTCCGGCTTCGGCGGATTGTTCGCCGCCCAGCGTCTGGCGAAGGCCGACGTCGACGTGACGCTGATCGCCAAGACCACCCACCATCTCTTCCAGCCGATGCTCTATCAGGTCGCGACGGGCATCGTCGCCGAGGGCGAGATCGCCCCGGCGACTCGCGTCGTCCTGCGCAAGCAGAAGAACACCTCGGTTCTCATGGGCGACGTCTTCGACATCGACCTCGAGGCCAAGACCGTCTCCTCGCGACTCCTCGAGCGCATCACGGTCACCCCGTACGACGACCTGATCGTCGCGGCCGGTGCCGACCAGTCGTATTTCGGCAACGACCACTTCGCCGAGTACGCGCCGGGTATGAAGACGATCGACCACGCCCTCGAACTGCGCGGCCGCATCCTCGGTGCCTTTGAGCAGGCCGAGCTGTCCCACGACCCCGCCGAGCGCGCCAAACTTCTCACCTTCGTGGTCGTCGGTGCGGGCCCGACCGGTGTCGAGCTCGCCGGCCAGATCGCCGAGATGAGCGACAAGACCCTCAAGGGCGCGTTCCGCAACATCGATCCGACCGAGGCGCGGGTGATCCTCCTCGACGCCGCGCCGGCAGTGCTTCCCCCGTTCGGCCCCAAGCTCGGCGGCAAGGCCGCAGCCCGTCTGGAGAAGATGGGCGTGGAGATCCAGCTCAACGCGATGGTCGTCGACGTCGACTACGACGGCCTGGTCGTCAAGGAGAAGGACGGCACCACCCGCCGTATCGAGTCGCAGTGCAAGGTGTGGTCGGCCGGTGTCCAGGCCAGCCCGCTCGGCCAGCAGCTCGCCGAACAGTCCGGCGTCGAACTCGACCGCGCCGGCCGCGTCAAGGTCGGACCGGACCTGACGATCCCGGGTCACCCCGAGGTCTTCGTCGTCGGCGACATGATGGCCGTCGACGGCGTGCCCGGTGTCGCCCAGGGCGCCATCCAGGGCGGTCGGTACGCCGCGGACGCGATCAAGGCCGAACTCAAGGGTCAGACGCCGGACCAGCGCAAGCCGTTCAGCTACTGGGACAAGGGGTCGATGGCCACCATCTCGCGGTACTCCGCGGTGATGCAGGTTCCGGTCCCGGGCTTCAAGAAGCCGTTCGAGACCGAGGGCTACTTCGCGTGGCTCGGCTGGCTCGCGCTGCACCTCGTGTACCTCGTCGGGTTCCGCAACCGCCTGAACACGCTGATCAACTGGTTCTTCGCCTTCACCACCCGAGGCCGCTCGCAGCTCGCCGTCACCGAACAGCAGGTGTACGCGCGCACGGCGATCGGACAGTTGTCGGCGCTGGAGAAGCAGGCCGCGGAGGGCAACGGCAGCGAGCCCGACGCCGAGGCCGCCAAGACCGACACCGGAACGGTCGACTCGAAGGCCACCGACGCGTCGGGATCGGTACCCACCGAAGGCAAGGACGCCGTCGGCAAGGAGTCCGAAGCGGCCAGCTGACGCCGACACCGACAGACCTACAACAGCGCTGGTCCCCTATCCGTTGGGGACCAGCGCTGTTGCGTCCAGCGCGTCGGTGAGGCGGCGCGTGGCCGTCACCGACGCACCGAGCGCACTGGTGAGGGTCGCTTCGCCCGTCAACCGCAGGCGGGCCGCGAACTCGCTCGGGAGTACTTCCTCGGCGCGATCGTCCGGGTAGCGGAAGACGCTGCTCATGGCACGATGACCGATCGCGGCGGCCGGGGTCGACGCACCCAAGGCGACGCGATGGGCCAGCCACACCTCACCGCCGACCGAGACCCGCAGACCGCCGGTCCAGCCGCCGGTGCGGTCACGCTCGATCCGGTCGAGATCCGTGGTGGTGGCCCCGTCGATCTGGTTTGACCGGCCGATCTGCACATGTTCGTACAGATCGAGAACCGCGCTCGGGTCGACGTCGGCGACGATGTCCGAGGTGTGGATCGCGCCGCCGGCGACCACGGTCGGCTGCGGATCGAGGCGCAGGCGGCCACCCGCACCCACCTCGATCTCCCAACGCGCGCGGGAGTCCGGCCGGTCGCGTGCGGGCAACGCGATGGTCGCGGCGACGCTACCCACGCTCAGGTGCGCACCGGGCTCCACCCGGATGCGGACCGTGATCTCGTCGCCGCCCAGCGGTGTGGCCGCGGTGCCGATCAGCTGGGCGTGGCCGGGCGAGGTCACCCGGACGGCGAGACCACCGGTCGCGCTGTGCCGCACACCGCGGTCGGCGGTCGCGATGATCTCGACGTCGGTGCGCATCGCTACCCGGTCGTCACGGGTGCGGCGAGTTGCTCGCGAACCCAGGCGAGCACGTCGGTCGCCGCCGGGTCCTCGGTCAGCGAGATCATCGCCGTCGGCCGCCCCTCGCGAACCTTGTCGGCATCGCGCCGCATGACCCCGAGGTCGGCGTTGACGCGCTCGGCCAGGTCGGTCTTGTTGATCACCAGCAGATCCGAGAAGGTGACGCCCGGACCGCCCTTGCGGGGGACCTTGTCGCCGCCGGCCACGTCGATCACGAAGATCTGGACGTCGATCAGGCCCGTCGAGAAGGTCGCGGTGAGGTTGTCACCACCGGATTCGACGAGGATGAGGTCGAGCGGCGGGTTGGCCTCGACGAGGTCGTCGATGGCGTCGAGGTTGGCGGTGATGTCGTCGCGGATCGCGGTGTGCGGGCATCCGCCGGTCTGCACGGCGGTGATCCGCTCGTCGGGCAGAACCGCGTTGCGGCGCAGGAAGTCCGCGTCTTCGGTGGTGTAGATGTCGTTGGTCAGCACGGCCACCGACAGTTCGTCGCGCAGCTGGCGGCAGAGCGCGGCGACCAACGCGGTCTTGCCGGACCCGACGGGACCGCCGACGCCGATGCGCAGCGCCTCACCGGGTTCGCGTTTACGCCGGGGCCGGTCGTGGTCGTGGCTGTGGGGCTGCCCGTCGATGAGATGCGGGGGCATCGTTGACTCCTCTTGATCGGGACGTGCAGGCAGGTACCTGCAGAACTGGGTTGGTCAGGACATGAAGAGCGGCATCGGTTGCCGCTCATGGCGTTCGGCGAAGATGTCGAGGATCGGGTCCGACAGGTCGGCGAGGCCCACCGCCGCCTCCGCCGCAACGCGTTCACACTCGGCGCCGAGTTCGGCGATCATGATCGAGACATCCGCCGGGTCGAGCGCGAGCAGGCGTTGGCCGGCGGTCGCCGACCCGCTCATCGTCGTGTACACGAGGACCAGTGCGGTGTGGAATCCCGACAGCGACGACGCCGCACCGATCGATCCGCTGATCACCGGAAGATGCGTCGTCGGCTTGTGTGCCGACCAGTCATGGTCGGGGAACATCCGGCGGGCGAGCCGGACCATTCCGCGACCCTGCGCGAGCGACGCCTTCCGGGCTGCGGCCGACGGTGTGCGGGCATCCATCTCACGTTGTGCCGCAGCGACTTCGAGTACCCCGTCGGTCACCGCGGCGGCAATCGAGGCCGCGACGAGACCACTCGTCGTCACACGGCGGTACAGAAAATCCGCGAGATCGGCTGCCGTACGGATGAATCCGTCGGCGATCGCCTGCTCCACACCGCCGGAGTGCACGTGCCCGCCGACAGGCAGCCGGGAGTCGGCCAGCGACAACATCATCGCCAGTGGAGCGTGCGCGGGCGAGGACTGCATCGGAGGACGGTCGGACATCAGAACAGGAAGTATCGCTGCGCCATCGGCAGTTCGGACACAGGCTCGGCATCCCACACCTCGCCGTCGACCTTCACCGTGAACGTGTCGGGGTCCACCTCGATCGTCGGGCACGCGTCGTTGTTCACCATGTCGGCCTTGCCGACGCCGCGGGTGTTCTTGACCGGGACCAGACGACGGTCGACGCCGATCCGCTCGGCGAGGTCGGGGTCTGCGCCGGGAGCGACGAAACTCACCGACGTGGCGGCCGCCAGTTTCGGTGCGGCGCCGAACATCGGGCGCGGCAGGACCGGCTGCGGGGTGGGGATCGACGCGTTCGCGTCGCCCATCGCCGCCCACGCGATCGCGCCGCCCTTGATCACCAGATCGGGCCGGACGCCGAAGAATGCCGGGTCCCAGAGGACCAGGTCGGCCAGTTTGCCGACCTCCACCGAGCCGATCTCGTCGTCGAAGCCGTGCGCGACAGCCGGACAGATCGTGTACTTGGCGATGTACCGCTGGGCACGATTGTTGTCGGCGCGTCCGTCACCGGGAAGTGCACCGCGCTTGCGCTTCATGACGTGTGCGGTCTGCCAGGTCCGCAGGACCACCTCGCCGATCCGCCCCATCGCCTGCGAGTCCGAGCCGATCATCGAGATCGCACCGAGATCGTGGAGCAGGTCCTCGGCAGCGATCGTCGACGGACGGATCCGACTCTCCGCGAAGGCCAGATCCTCCGGCACCGTCGGGTTGAGGTGATGGCACACCATCAACATGTCGAGGTGTTCGTCGAGAGTGTTCACGGTGTGGGGCCGGGTCGGATTCGTCGACGACGGAAGCACATTCGGGTACGCCGCGACCGTGATGATGTCGGGCGCGTGGCCGCCGCCGGCACCTTCGGTGTGGTACGCGTGGATGCTGCGTCCGGCGATCGCGCCGAGCGTGCTCTCCACGAAGCCCGCCTCGTTCAGGGTGTCGGAGTGGAGGGCGACCTGCACCCCGGTCTCGTCGGCGACCCTCAGGCAGGCGTCGATCGCGGCGGGGGTGCTCCCCCAGTCCTCGTGCAACTTGAAACCCGAGGCGCCCGCGCGGATCTGCTCGTGCATCGCGGCCGGGCTGACCGTGTTGCCCTTGCCCAGCAGAGCGATGTTCATCGGCCAGTGGTCGGTCGCGGCGAGGATCGATGCGAGATGCCAGGCGCCCGGTGTGACGGTGGTGGCCTTGCTGCCCTCGGCCGGACCGGTACCGCCGCCGATCAGCGTCGTGATGCCGTTGCCGAGCGCCTCGTCCATGATCTGCGGGCAGATGAAATGCACATGGCAGTCGATGGCACCGGCGGTGACGATCTTGCCGTTGCCGGCGATGATCTCGGTCGACGGCCCGATGACGAGGTCGGGGTGGATGCCGTCCATCGTGTCGGGGTTGCCGGCCTTGCCCATCGCGACGATGCGTCCGTCCCGGATTCCCAGGTCCGCCTTGATGATTCCCCAGTGGTCGAGGATCACGACGCCGGTGATTATCGTGTCGGGCGCCCCGTCGGCGCGGGTCGCCCGGCTCTGGCCCATCGACTCGCGGATCACCTTGCCGCCGCCGAAGACCGCCTCCTCGCCCGCACGGCCGGGGCCGCCCGAGAGGTCGTCGGTGACCTCGATGAGCAGATCGGTGTCGGCGAGCCGGATCCGGTCGCCGGTCGTGGGACCGAAGAGCTGCGCGTAACGGTCGCGTCCGAGTATGGCCATCTCACTTGCTCCCGTCGGCGTCGGTTCCGGGTGCCGACGAGCCCACCGGCCCGCATGCACCCGGCGGATCCATCGAGATCCCGTACACCTCACGTGTTCCCCCGAGCGGCACCAGACCGACGGTCATCTCGATGCCCGGCTCGAACCGCACCGCGGTGCCGGCCGGGATGTCGAGGCGTCGTCCGTGTGCGAGCGCGCGGTCGAAGTCGAGCGCGGGGTTGGACTGCGGGAAGTGGACGTGGCTGCCGACCTGCACCGGGCGATCACCCGAGTTGACGACGGTCAGCTCGACGACGTCGGCGCCGGCGTTGAGCTCGATGGTGCCCTCGGCGGGGATCACCTCGCCCGGGACGAGCGAGGAGCGTGTGGCGGTGGGTGGCGTACCCGACATCTCGGCCTCTCTTCGGCAGCTGGAGATCGGTTGGCGGAGCGGTGTTCAGGCGATCGGGTCGTGGACGGTCACCAGTTTGGTGCCGTCCGGGAACGTCGCCTCGACCTGGACGTCGTGCAGCATCTCGGGCACGCCGTCCATCACGTCGTCGCGTCCGAGCACTTCACGGCCGGAGGTCATGAGCTCGGCCACCGACCTACCGTCGCGGGCACCCTCGAGGACGTGGTCGGTGATGAGCGCGACCGCCTCGGGATGGTTGAGTTTGAGGCCGCGGGCCTGCCGCCGTCGCGCGAGTTCGGCCGCGTAAGAGATCAACAGCCGTTCTTGTTCATGCGGCGACAGTCGCACCGGGTTCGCTCCTCGCAGATGGCCGACGGGTGGTCGTGGTTGTTGGTGGAGTCATCCTGCCACGCCGAGCGGACCTCGGCTCGCCGACGGATGACGGTGGACCGGTGACCGTGTGGCTCAGTCGTCGGGGGTCAGACCGTGCCCACTCGAACGGCGCACGGGAGCCGGGGCCCGGGAGCCGGAGACCGACCGTTTACCGGGCTTCGATGTTCTGGAGACGCACCTGCGTCTTGGCCAGCAGCGTGCCGTTCTGGTCCACCATGTCGACGGCCCACAGCTGCTGACGCCGACCGCGGTGGATCGGCGTCGACGTCGCGGTGACCGTGCCGGCGCTGACCGACTTGAGGAAGTCGGTGTTGTTGTTGACGCCGACCGCGGTCCCTCCGATACCCGTGTCCTGGAGCCAGAGAAATCCGCTCATGCTCGCCACGCTCTCGCCGACCGCGCAGTAGACACCGCCGTGGACGATCCCGAACGGCTGGTGGTGGCTCTCGGTGATCTCCATGGTGGCGACGATCCGATCCGGACCCGCCTCGACGACCTCGAGTCCGAGCACGCCGTCGAGTCCCTTGCCGAAGGAGTTCTGGAGGATCTCGTCCGCACTGTTCGCAGTCATGGCGTCAAGATTGGCACGCCCGTCCGGCCTTGGCGATACCGACCCGGGAACACCGATGCCGCCCCCGACGTTGTCAGTCCAGACAAACCGAAAGGCCCCGCACCTCGATGAGATGCGGGACCTTCCGTGGCGTGGACCGGGGGTCTCTGCAGCCCTCAGGACTCTCGCGCGGTCCGACGTGACACTTAATGTAGGCTAGCCTTACCAACGTGTCAAGGGCTCGGGTGAAAGGCCACGTGAGAGGCGAGGTCGCCGGCGCGGACGCGATAATCGAAGCAATACGTGAGCCGAGGGGCGCACAACGGGAGGCACAGCAGTAAAATGCGAAAGATGAATGGGCTTGGCGACCTCGAGCGCGCGGTGATGGACACGTTGTGGGCGGGCTCCGAACCGAAGACCGTCCGGCAGGTACACGCCGAGCTCTCCCAGGATCGCTCCCTCGCCTACACGACGGTCATGACCGTCCTGCAGCGTCTCGCGAAGAAGAACCTCGTGACCCAGATCCGCGACGACCGCGCCCACAAGTACGTCCCCACCCACCCCCGCGAGGACCTCGTCGCGAGTCTGATGGTCGACGCCCTCAGCGAGGCCGACGCCCCCGGCTCGCGGCACGCGGCCCTCGTCTCGTTCGTCGGACGGGTCGGTGCCGACGAGGCCGCGGCCCTACGTCATGCTCTCGATGAACTCGAAGCCGCACGAGGAACCCGCGACACCGGTTAGATTCGCGGCACAACCCCCAACAGCCCACCCCTGAGGAAGCCCACCGGATGACCGCCCTGCTCTTCGGCATCGTCAGCCTGGTGCTCGCCGGACCCGTACCCGAGGCACTGTCCCGGGCCAGATGGCCGATCCGAGCGCCACGCGCGGCGATGACGCTGTGGCAGGCCATCGCACTCGCCGCCGTGCTGTCGGCGTTCAGCTGTGGCCTGGCGATCGCCGCCAACCTGCTGGTGATCGGGGCCGACGGCACGCCGACGACGCATCCGCTGCACGAGATCGACCGCCTGGGTCTCCCCCTCTGGCTGGCCTGCGTGGGCGTCTTCATCCTCACCCTGCTGGTCGGCGCCCGCCTCTTCTACACGACGATCCGCGTCGGACTGCGCACCCGCGCCCGCCGCAAGGCCCACCGCCAGCTGATCGACATCCTCGATCGCTGCGACCGGACCGACGCCGACGACCCGCTCTATGCCCGCGACGTCCGGATGATCGACGTCGAACAACCGCTCGCCTACTGCCTCCCCGGCCTGCGCCAGCGCGTCGTCGTCAGCGAGGGCGTCGTCCACCGGCTCACCCGCGACGAGCTCATCGCCGTCATCGCCCACGAACGCGCGCACCTGCGGGCCCGGCACGACCTCGTCCTCGAGGCGTTCATCGCCCTGCACGAGGCATTCCCGCGGTTCGTCCGCTCGAGTTCCGCTCTCGGCGCCGCCGAACTGCTCGTCGAAGCCCTCGCCGACGACCAGGCCGTCCGAGCCACCGCTCCCACCACCCTCGGCCGTGCGCTCGTCGCCTGCGCCGACGCGGTCGCTCCCCGCGGCGCGATGGCCGTCGGCGGGCCGACCACCCTCACCCGCGTCCACCGTCTGCGCGACGACCGTCCCGCCCGCTGGATCGCGGTCAGCGCCTACGCGACCGCCGCCGCCATCCTGGTGCTGCCGACCCTCGCGGTCGCGATCCCCTGGCTCACCGAGCTCAACCGCCTGATGTCGGCGTTCTGAGTCGTCCGAACCGGCCGGGTGAACACTTTTCGCGCGTGGCCCGAACGGTGAGGCAGATCGCCCTATCGGATCGTGAGGCAATAGGCTGTCGGGCATGAACAACGTCGAGGCATCGTCACCTTCCGGGAAAGCTCAGATCGGCGTCACCGGTCTGGCCGTCATGGGTTCGAACATCGCGCGTAACTTCGCCCGCAACGGGTACACGGTCGCGCTGCACAACCGCAGCGTCGCCAAGACCGACGCACTGCTCGCCAACCACGGCAGCGACGGCAACTTCATCCGCACCGAGACGGTCGCCGAGTTCGTCGCCGCCCTCGAACGCCCGCGCCGCGTGCTGATCATGGTCAAGGCAGGCGACGCCACCGACGCGGTGATCAACGAGCTCGCCGACGCGATGGAGCCCGGCGACATCATCATCGACGGCGGCAACGCCCTCTACACCGACACCATCCGGCGCGAGGCCGCGATGTCGGCACGTGGACTGAACTTCGTCGGCGCCGGCATCTCCGGCGGCGAGGAAGGCGCCCTCAACGGCCCGTCGATCATGCCCGGCGGACCCGCCGAGTCCTACGAGTCGCTCGGCCCGCTGCTCGAGTCGATCGCGGCCCAGGTCGACGGCGAACCCTGCTGCACCCACATCGGCCCCGACGGCAGCGGCCACTTCGTCAAGATGGTCCACAACGGCATCGAATACGCCGACATGCAGCTCATCGGCGAGGCCTACGACCTGATGCGCAAGGCCCTCGACATGCCCGTCGCCGAGATCGCCGACGTCTTCCGCGAGTGGAACGGCACCGAGCTCGAGAGCTACCTCATCGAGATCACCGCAGACGTGCTCAGCCAGGTCGACGCCGAGACCGGCAAGCCCCTCGTCGATGTCATCGTCGACGCCGCCGGCCAGAAGGGCACCGGCCGCTGGACCGTGAAGTCCGCACTCGACCTGGGCATCCCGACCACCGGCATCGCCGAGGCCGTCTTCGCCCGCGCCCTGTCCAGCGCCACCGACCAGCGCGTCGCGGCCCGCGGCCTGTCCTCGGGCAACCTCGGTGACGCGCCCACCGACAAGGCGCAGTTCATCGCCGACATCAAGACCGCGCTCTACGCCTCCAAGGTCGTCGCCTACGCCCAGGGCTTCGACCAGATCGCCGCCGGCAGCGCCGAATACGGCTGGAACGTCGACCGCGGATCGCTGGCCACCATCTGGCGCGGCGGCTGCATCATCCGCGCGCAGTTCCTCAACCGCATCCGCGAGGCCTACGCCGACGATCCCGAGCTGCCCAGCCTGCTGCTCGCCCCCTACTTCCGCGAAGCGGTCGAGGTCGGCATCGACAGCTGGCGCCGCGTGGTGTCCACCGCCACCCTGCTGGGCATCCCGGTGCCGGCCTTCGCCTCGTCGCTGTCCTACTACGACGCCCTGCGCGCCGAGCGCCTGCCCGCCGCCCTCACCCAGGGTCTGCGCGACTTCTTCGGCGCCCACACCTACCAGCGCGTCGACAAGGAAGGCACCTTCCACACCCTGTGGAGCGGCGACCGCTCGGAAGTGACCGAATAGGAGCCTGCGAGAACCGGTGCGATTCATCGAAGGCCATCGGCCGACCCACGACCTGACCTACGACGATGTCTTCATCGTCCCCAACAGGTCTGATGTCAGTTCGCGATTCGATGTCGACCTGTCGACGTCGGACGGCAGCGGGACCACCATCCCGATCGTCGTGGCGAACATGACCGCCGTCGCGGGCAAGCGCATGGCGGAGACGGTCGCGCGCCGCGGCGGACTCGTGGTCCTCCCGCAGGACCTCCCCATCGAGGCCGCCGCGTCGTCGATCGCGTTCGTGAAGTCGCGCCACCTCGTGGCCGACACCCCGGTCACGCTCACCCCGTCGGATTCGGTGACCGACGCGGTCGCGTTGATCCCCAAGCGATCCCACGGCGTCGCGGTCGTCGTCGAGGACGGACGCCCGGTCGGTGTCGTCACCGAGAAGCGCTGCCGCGACGTCGACCGTTTCGCCCGGGTCCGTGACGTACTCGATCCCGACATCGTCACGCTGCCCGTAGATACCCCGCCGCGCGAGGTGTTCGACGAGCTCGGCGATCTCCACCTCGGAGTCGCAGTTCTCGTCGACGCCGACGGCAGGCTGGCGGGTGTCCTGAACCGCGTGGGTGCGCTGCGCCACGCGATCTACGAGCCGAACGTCGACGCGTCGGGCAAGTTGCGGATCGCCGCCGCCGTCGGGATCAACGGTGACGTGGTCGGCAAGGCCCGAGCCCTCGTCGCCGCAGGCGCCGATGTGCTCGTCATGGACACCGCGCACGGCCACCAGGAGAAAATGCTCACCGCGCTGAGATCGGTCGCCGACGCGGACCTCGGTGTCCCGATCGCGGCGGGCAACGTGGTCTCCGCGGAGGGCACCCTCGACCTCATCGCCGCCGGCGCATCGATCATCAAGGTCGGTGTCGGTCCGGGCGCGATGTGCACCACCCGCATGATGACCGGCGTCGGTCGGCCCCAGTTCTCCGCGGTGGCCGAATGTGCCGGGGTGGCAGCAAGTCACGGTGCGTCGGTGTGGGCCGACGGCGGTGTCCGTCACCCGCGCGACGTCGCCCTGGCCCTCGCCGCCGGCGCGTCGAACGTGATGGTCGGATCCTGGTTCGCCGGCACCCATGAGTCACCCGGCGATCTCCTCGAGGACGAACAGGGCCCGTACAAGGTGAGTTTCGGCATGGCGTCGAAGCGGGCGGTGGCGGCCCGTTCGACCGGCGACAGCCCGTACGACCGCGCCCGCAAGAGCCTCTTCGAAGAAGGCATCTCGACGTCCCGGATCCGGCTCGACCCCGAGCGTCCCGGCGTCGAGGACCTCATCGACCACATCTGTGCCGGGATTCGCAGCACCGCAACCTATACCGGGGCCAGGAACCTGCGGGAGCTGCACGACAAGGTCGTCCTGGGAGTCCAGTCGCCCGCCGGTTTCGCCGAAGGGCGTCCCCTGCCGGGCGGGTGGTGACGTGGAGATCCTCATACTCGTCGCGAGTCTGATCGGCTTCATCGCCCTCACGCTGGGCACCGCGTTGTTCGTCGCGGCCGAGTTCTCACTGACCGCTCTGGAGCGGTCGACGATCTCGGCGGATGTCGCCAAACGCGGAGACCGGCGTGCCCGGCTGGTGCAGCGCGCGCATTCGACGCTGTCGTTCCAGCTGTCCGGCGCCCAGCTCGGCATCACGATCACCACCCTGATCACCGGCTACATCGCCGAACCCGTTCTCGCCCGCATCATCAAGCCGCCACTGGAGGCGGCCGGCGTGAGCCCGTCGGTCGCCTCGGCGACCTCACTGATCCTCGCGCTGGTGATAGCCACCTCGCTGTCGATGGTCCTGGGCGAGCTGATCCCGAAGAACCTCGCGATCGCCAAGTCGCTGGCCGTCGCCCGGGCCACATCGGGCCCCATGACGGCGTTCTCGGCGGTGTTCCGCTGGGCGATCCGGGGACTCAACGGCACCGCGAACTGGATCGTCCGCCGGCTCGGCATCGAACCGACCGACGAGCTCGCCTCCGCCCGATCACCGCAGGAACTCGTGTCGCTGGTCCGTAACTCGGCCCGACGCGGGGCGCTGGACGAGCAGACCGCGACGCTGGTGGACCGTTCCCTGCGGTTCGGTGAGCTCACCGCCGAGGATCTGATGACCCCGCGGGTCACCATCGACACCCTCGACCGCGAGGACACCGTCCGCGACCTCGTGATCGCGTCGTCTCGCACCGGGCACTCGCGCTTCCCCGTCGTCGTCGACGGCGACCTCGACGACCTCGTCGGCGTGGTCCACATCAAACAGGCCTTCACCATCCCGCCCGAGCGTCAGGCCACCACGCGGGTCACCTCGATCGCGCGCAGCGTGCCGCGCGTCCCGGCCAGCCTCGACGGAGACGCGCTGATGCAGCGCATCCGGGCCGACGGCATGGAACTGTGCGTCGTCATCGACGAGTACGGCGGCACCGCGGGCATCGTCACCACCGAGGACCTCATCGAGGAGATCCTCGGCGACGTCACCGACGAGCACGACGACGAACGCGCCGACGTCGCCATCGACGGCAACGGATACCTCTGCGCGGGCCTGCTACGCATCGACGAGCTCTACGACGCGACCGGCTATCACGCACCCGACGGCCCCTACGACACCCTCGGTGGCCTGATCATGTACTGCCTCGGACGCATCCCCACGGTCGACGACGTCGTCGACCTTCCCCGCCGCTCCCCGGTCGGCGACGGCGACGACGACTCACCCGAGATGCCCGAGACCCGTGACGACATCACCTGGCGGGCCACGGTCGCCCAGATGGACGGCCGACGCGTCGACGTCGTCGCACTTCGACCGGCCCCGGCCGGCGAGTTCCTCGGCGACAAGCCCCGAGACGGCGAGTCACGAGACGACGAGCCACGAGACACGGAGGCCGGAAATGGGTGACCTCTGGGCTGTCGTGCTGGCCTTCGCACTGCTGGCCGGCAACGCCTTCTTCGTCGGCGCCGAGTTCTCGCTGATCTCGGCCCGCCGCGACCGGCTCGAGGCGTTGGCCGAGAGCGGCAAGACTCGCGCACGGACCGTCATCAAGGCCGGCGAACACCTGTCGCTGATGTTGGCCGGCGCCCAGTTGGGCATCACGATCTGTTCGATCCTGCTCGGTCGCGTCGGCGAACCGGCGGTCGCACACCTCATCGAGAAACCGCTCGAACTCGCGCACGTGCCGCACGCACTGCTGCACCCGATCTCGTTCGCCATCGCATTGTCGCTGGTGGTGGTGCTGCACATCCTGCTCGGTGAGATGGTGCCGAAGAACATCGCACTCGCCGGACCCGAGTCGGCGGCCATGCTGCTGGTCCCGATGCACCTGATGTTCATCCGCCTGGTGCGTCCGCTGATCTCCTTCTACAACTGGCTCGCCAACATCTCGCTGCGCCTGATGCGTGTCGAACCGAAGGACGAACTCGAGTCCACCGTGTCGCTGGGTGAGCTGGCGCAGATGCTCGGCGAGTCCAAGCAGGAAGGCCTCATCGACGCCGAGGAGCACGAGCGCCTCACCCGTGCTCTGCAGTCCATCGGCCGTACCGTCGCCGAGGTGATGATCCCCCTCGAGAAGATGCGCAGCGTCAAGGTTCAGGTGTCGGCGACCGGCGGGATCGGCCCGACGCTCGGCGCCGTCGAGAAGGCCGTCAGCGAGACCGGGTTCTCCCGCTTCCCGGTCCGCGGATCCGACGGCACCTTCACCGGCTACCTGCATCTGAAGGACGTGCTGGACGAGATCCTCGACGAGCACATCGGCCCGGACACCATCATCGGTGTCGACAAGATCCGTCCGCTGCCGGTCATCGCGTCCACCACGCCCCTCGACGAGGCGACCACCGTGCTGCGCCGCACCAGCTCGCACCTGGGCGCCGTCGTGGACGACAACGGCCGCACGATCGGCATCGTCCCGCTCGCCGACCTCGTCGAGGAGTTCGTCGGCAACGTCCGGGACGAGACCCACCGGGTGTGAGCACCATGTCCGTGCACGTGGAAGAACAGACGGTGTTGACGGGCCAGGAGTGGCGCGCCAGCCGTGACGCCCATCAGCGTCGCGTCGACGCGCTCATCGGCCCGTACCTCGAGGCGCGCCGCAACGGCGGCAAGCACCCCGTCATCGACTTCCTGTTCACCTACTACTCGTCGCGGCCGTCCCACGTGCTGCGCTGGCATCCGGGTTTCGGCGTGCAACTCGAGGACGCCGACGAATTCCTGCCCCTGCGCGGTTACGAACGAGCCGACTCCGGCGTCCACGTGGGCCTCGACTACGTCCTGCGACGACGCGACGCCTTGCAGGCAACCGTGGATCTCTTGGGAGCGACCGCCGCGCGACCGGCCCGGCTGGGCTGCTTCGGACTCCACGAGTGGGCCATGGTCTACCGCACCGACGAGACCCGGCACGACATCCCCCTGCGTCTGGGTGCTGCCGGTACCGACCGGGTCGTCGAACAGATGCCGTTGCGCTGTACCCACTTCGACGCGTACCGCTTCTTCACCGAGCCGGCCCGGCCGCGCAACGAGCACGAATTGAGCCGCGCGTCGCAGATCGACCACGAACAACCGGGCTGCCTGCACGCCACCATGGACCTCTACCGGCACTGCTTCACCCTGGCGCCGCTGCTGCCCGCCGACCTCACCGTCGACTGCTTCGAGCTGGCCCTGCGCGCCCGTGACCTCGACATGCGGGCGAGTCCGTACGACCTACGCCACCTGGGATACGAGCCGGTCCCGATCGAGACCCCCGCCGGACGAGCCGAGTACGTCCGCGAACAATCGGCGATCGCCGACACGGGAACACGACTCCGCGCGGAGGTGTTGGGGCGGTGTACGCACCTGGCCGAGATCGCCCGCCACGCCTAAACAGGACGCCTGTACGGTTCGGCCTTACCGGCTAGTAGCATGGATGTCGTCTTCATTCGCTCGAGAAAGGCAATCATGTCGGACCGGATCACCGTCAACGGGTTGCAGGTCGCTTCCGTCCTGTACGACTTCATCAACAACGAGGCGTTGCCCGGTACCGGTGTAGAGGCCGACGCCTTCTGGTCGGGCGCGGCATCGGTGATCGCCGATCTCGCCCCGCGCAACCGCGAGCTGCTCGCCGTCCGCGACGATCTGCAGACCAAGATCGATGCCTGGCACCGCGACCACAAGGGCGCCGACCTCACCCCCGGCTCCGCCGACTTCGACGCCTACAAGAGCTTCCTGACCGAGATCGGCTACCTCGCCGAGGTGCCCGCCGATTTCCAGATCACCACCGACAACGTGGACCGCGAGATCGCCGAGACCGCCGGCCCGCAGCTGGTCGTGCCGGTCCTCAACGCCCGCTTCGCGCTGAACGCCTCCAACGCCCGCTGGGGTTCGCTGTACGACGCGCTCTACGGCACCGACGCGATTCCGGAGACCGACGGCGCCGAGAAGGGTTCGTCGTACAACAAGGTCCGCGGCGACAAGGTCATCGCCTACGCCAAGGACTTCCTGGACAAGGCCGTCCCGCTCGAGCAGTGCAGCTACACCGACGTGCGGTCCTTCGCCGTGGTCGACGGCGCCCTGCAGGTCACCCTCGACGGTGACGCAACCTCGACGCTGGCCGATCCGGCCGCGTTCGTCGGCTACCGCGGTGAGGCCGGTTCGCCGACCTCGATCCTGCTGCGCAACAACGGACTTCATCTCGACATCGAGATCGATCCGTCCTCGCCGATCGGTTCCACCGACCCGGCCGGCATCAAGGACGTCGTCGTCGAGTCCGCGATCACCACGATCATGGACTTCGAGGACTCGGTCGCCGCGGTCGACGCCGAGGACAAGGTCACCGGCTACCGCAACTGGCTGGGCCTGAACAAGGGCGATCTGTCCGAAGAGGTCACCAAGGGCGGCAAGACCTTCACCCGTGTGCTCAACGGCAACCGCGAGTACACCGCTCCCGACGGCACCGCCTTCGACCTCCACGGTCGTTCGCTGCTGTTCGTGCGCAACGTCGGTCACCTGATGACCAACGACGCGATCCTCGACGCCGACGGCAACGAGGTCCCCGAGGGCATCCTCGACGGCCTGGTCACCTCGCTGATCGGCATCCATGGCCTGAGCAGCGAGGGTCTGCAGAACTCGCGGACCGGTTCGGTGTACATCGTGAAGCCGAAGATGCACGGCCCCGACGAGGTCGCCTTCACCGTCGAGCTGTTCGGTCGCGTCGAGCAGGTCCTCGGTCTGCCGAAGAACACCCTCAAGGTCGGCATCATGGACGAGGAACGCCGGACCACGGTCAACCTCAAGGCCTGCATCAAGGCCGCCTCGGAGCGCGTGGTGTTCATCAACACCGGCTTCCTCGACCGCACCGGCGACGAGATCCACACCTCCATGGAGGCCGGCGCCATGGTGCGCAAGGCCGAGATGAAGAAGCAGAAGTGGATCGCGGCGTACGAGGACTTCAACGTCGACACCGGTCTGCACGCGGGACTGCAGCACAAGGCGCAGATCGGTAAGGGCATGTGGGCCATGCCGGATCTGATGGCCGACATGCTCGAGCAGAAGATCGGTCACCCCAAGGCCGGTGCCACCACCGCCTGGGTGCCGTCCCCGACCGCCGCGACCCTGCACGCACTGCACTACCACCAGATCGACGTCTTCGAGCGTCAGGACGAGATCGCCAAGCGCGACCCGGCCTCGGTCGACGACATCCTCACCGTGCCGCTGGCCGCGAAGACCGACTGGTCCGACGAGGAGAAGCAGCAGGAGCTCGACAACAACTGCCAGTCGATCCTCGGCTACGTGGTCCGCTGGATCGATGCGGGCGTCGGCTGCTCGAAGGTGCCCGACATCCACGATGTCGCGCTGATGGAGGACCGCGCCACCCTGCGTATCTCCAGCCAACTCCTGGCGAACTGGCTGCGTCACGGCATCGTCTCCGAGGCCGACATCGTCGCCTCGCTCGAGCGGATGGCCCCGGTCGTCGACCGTCAGAACGCCGGCGACAAGGCCTACAAGCCGATGGCCCCGGATTTCGACTCCAACATCGCCTTCCAGGCGGCCAAGGAGCTGATCCTCGAGGGCACCACGCAGCCCAGCGGTTACACCGAGCCGATCCTGCATCGCCGTCGCCGCGAGTACAAGGCCGCCAACGCGGCCGGCTGACACCTCGGCCACGACGCACTGATACGACCGTGCCGGTCCCTGATGGACCGGCACGGCGTATCGTCGTACCCTGCGCTGCACATCGACCGGGTGGAGCCTGGGGACAGCACGCTCAGAGCAGGGAGGGCATCGGCGTTGGCACATCATCGGAACCGCGGGGAGAGCATCCGCAACCGTGGCGTCAGCCGAGGTGTCGTCTTCGCAATGCTGTCGATCCTGCTCGTCGCCGCCATCGTCGTCACCTGGCGCGACCTCGGTGATCGCATCAACCGGCAGGCCGACGACGCCGCCGCCCAATGTGTCGAAGGTGCCACATCGGTACCGATCATCGCCGACCCGGACATCGCACCCGGTCTCGCCGCTATCGCGACCTCGTTCGCGAACACGAAGCCGGTGGTCCGCGACCATTGCATCACCATCGCCGTCCGGCCCGGCGACGCGAAGATCACCCTCGACGGTCTGACCGGAGAGTGGGAAGCCGACTCCATGGGCGCCTACCCCGCCGCCTGGGTGCCGCAATCGTCGGTGTGGTCGGCGGATCTCGCCTCGGCCAAACCCGATCTGATCGAGGGCAACTCCCGTTCACTCGTCTCGACGCCTGTCGTTCTCGCGGTCTCGCCCGAACTGGCCAAGGCCGCCGGCGACCAGCTCGACTGGTCGCAGGTCCCGCTCCTGCAACAACGGGACGCCTCGCTCACCGAGTTCGGCCTGCAGGGCTGGGGCTCGTTGCGTATGGCGATGCCGATCGGCGCCCAGTCCGACGCGAGTGCACTGGCGGCACAGGCGGTCGCCACCCGCGTGACGCGGACGACCGGCCCGCTGACCACCGCCGACGCCGAGTCACCGCGCGTGACCTCGAGCGTCAAGGCGATGCTCGGCGGCGCCCCGCTCTCGCCCGACGGAACCCCGCAGGGCGCGGCCACCGCCATCGCCAATGCCGCCGACCCGGCGAAGGCCGGAATCCACGCCGTGCCGATCACCGAGCAGCGGCTGTACCAGATGACCAGGACCGACCAGCCCGCGAAGTTGGCCGAGGTGATCCCGTCCGGGCCGACGCCGATCGCGGATTACCCGATCGTCCGTCTCTCCGGACCAGAGGTCGGCGACGTCGCGGCCGACGCGGTCGCGGAGTTCATCTCCTACGCCTCGCAGCCCGAACAGCTGCAGCTGCTCACCGAGCTCGGCTTCCGCGGCGACGCCCCGATGCCGGCCGCCACCGCCACGGTCACCTTCCCGCGTACCCGCGACCCGATGCCCACGCCGGAGGACGGCGCGATCGTCGCGATCAACCGCGTCGTCTACGGACCGACGAGTGTGCCGGCGAGCTCTGCGGCCTCGCCGGCACCTTCGGGAACCGCGGGCGGATAGCAGACGCCCGAGTCGTTTCGATACGGCTCGTCGCTGCGCTCCTCACCTACTCAACGAGCAGGTGGATGACCCGACGCTGCGCTCCTCACCTACTCAACGAGCAGGTGGATGACCCGACGCTGCGCTCCTCACCTACTCAACGAGCAGGTAGATGACCCGACGCTGCGCTCCTCACCTACTCAACGAGCAGGTAGATGACCCGACGCTGCGCTCCTCACCTACTCAACGAGCAGGTAGATGACCCGACGCTGCGCTCCTCACCTACTCGACGAGCAGATGAGGAGCGGAGCCACGTGCACTCAGGTCAGCTGCTGTAGGCCTCGATCGGCGCGCAGCTGCACACCAGGTTCCGGTCGCCGTACACGCCGTCGATACGACGCACCGAGGGCCACACCTTGGCCCGGGCGCCGGCCGACGGGAGTCCCTGCGGGTAGACCGCGACCTCGCGCGAATACGGGTGGTCCCATTCGCCCACCAGCGCCTCCGCGGTGTGTGGTGCCCCGCGCAGCGGGTTGTCGTCGACCGGCCACTCACCGCTGCCGACGCGATCGATCTCCTCGCGGATCGCGATCATGGCGTCACAGAACGCGTCGATCTCGTCGAGGTTCTCGCTCTCGGTGGGCTCGACCATCAGCGTGCCGGCCACCGGGAAGCTCATGGTCGGCGCGTGGAAACCGTAGTCGGCCAGGCGCTTTGCCACGTCATCGACCGTCACGCCGGTCTCCTTGGTGAGCGCCCGCAGGTCGAGGATGCACTCGTGGGCGACGAAGCCGCCCTCGCCGGTGTAGAGCACCGGGTAGTGGTCGCCGAGACGCTTGGCGACGTAGTTCGCCGCGGTGATCGCCGTGAGCGTCGCCCGACGCAGTCCGGCCGCACCCATCATCGCGATGTAGGCGTAGGTGATCGGCAGGATCGTCGCCGAACCGTACGGGGCCGCGGCGATGGTCGCCGTGCCGGGCAGCTCGTCGGCGAGGGGGTGTCCGGGCAGGAACGGCGCGAGATGTTCGCGCACCGCCACGGGTCCGACGCCGGGCCCGCCGCCGCCGTGCGGGATGCAGAAGGTCTTGTGCAGATTCAGGTGGCTGACGTCGCCGCCGAAGTGCCCCGGACGCGCCACGCCCACCAGGGCGTTGAGGTTCGCGCCGTCGACGTAGACCTGCCCGCCGGCATCGTGGACGGCACCGCAGATCTCGCGGATGTCGTGCTCGAACACGCCGTGGGTGGACGGATAGGTGATCATGATGGCGGCGATCCGGCCCTCGTTCGCGGCGATCTTCGCGCGCAGGTCCTCGAGGTCGACGTCGCCGTTCTCCCGGCAGCCGACCACGACGACGCGCATGCCCGCCATGACCGCCGACGCGGCGTTGGTGCCGTGGGCGCTCGACGGGATCAGGCAGATGTCGCGGTCGAGGTCGCCCCGGCTGCGGTGGTAGCCGCGGATCGCGAGCAGTCCGGCGAACTCGCCCTGGGAACCCGCGTTCGGCTGCAGGCTCACGCGGTCGTAGCCGGTGACGGCGACAAGCCAGTTCTCGAGGGTGGAGATGAGCTCGCGGATGCCGACGGTGTCCTCGACGGGTGCGAACGGGTGGAGGCCCGCGAACCCAGGCCACGTGATGGGTTCCATCTCCGTGGTCGCGTTGAGCTTCATGGTGCAGGAGCCGAGCGGGATCATGCTGCGGTCGAGCGCGATGTCCTTGTCGGACAGGGCCCGCAGGTAGCGCAGCATCGCCGTCTCGGTGCGGTACCGGTTGAATGCCGGATGCGTCAGGTACTCGCTCGTGCGGTTCTCGATGGGCCGCGCGAAGTCGAGCGGCTCCACGCCGCCGGCGCCGAACGCCCGCAGCACGCCGTCGAGGTCGGCCTCGGTGGTGGTCTCGTCGCAGGCGATCGAGACGGTGTCGGCGTCGACGCGGCGGAGGTTGATGCGCTCGCGACGGGCCTGGGCGACGATCACGTCGGCCTGGCCGGGCGTGTGGACCTCCACGGTGTCGAAGAACGAGGCGTGCGCGACCGAGAACCCGCCCGCGGCCAGCGAATTCGCCAGGCGGACCGCGGCGTCGTGGGTGCGGCGCGCGATGGCCCGGAGACCCTCCGGTCCGTGGTACGACGCGTACATGGCGGCCATCACGGCGAGCAGGACCTGTGCCGTACAGATGTTGCTGGTGGCCTTCTCGCGGCGGATGTGCTGCTCTCGGGTCTGCAGCGCCAGGCGGTAGGCGAGGTTGCCGTCGGCGTCCTTGGAGATGCCGACCAGGCGACCCGGCAGCTGACGCGCATGCTTCGAACCGACGGCGAGGTACCCGGCATGCGGACCGCCGAAGCCCATCGGCACGCCGAAACGCTGGGTGGTGCCGAAGCACGCGTCGGCGCCCTGCTCCCCCGGCGGCGTGATCAGCGTCAACGCGAGGAGGTCGCCACCGACGGCGACCAGAGCGCCGCGCTCGTGGGCGGCGTCGATGATCGGGGCGGCGTCGACGATACGTCCCGACGCGCCGGGCACCTGCAGGACGACGCCGAAGAAGTCACCTTCGGGCAGACCGCGGTCGGGCAGCTCCGGGTTGAGGGACGCTTCGACGACCTCGATGCCGAGCGGCTCGGCGCGGGTCTCGATCACCGCGCGGGTCTGCGGGAAGAGGTCGGCGTCGACGACGACACGCGGCGACTTCGACTTGCCCGCGCGCCGCAGCAGCGTCATCGCCTCCGCGGCCGCGGTGGCCTCGTCGAGCATCGACGCGTTCGCCACCTCCATGCCGGTGAGGTCGGCGACCATGGTCTGGAAGTTCAGCAGCGCTTCGAGGCGTCCCTGGCTGATCTCCGGCTGGTAAGGCGTGTACGCGGTGTACCAGGCCGGGTTCTCCAGGACGTTGCGCAGGATGACGCCGGGCGTGTGGGTGCCGTAGTAGCCGAGACCGATCATGGAACGGGCAACGGTGTTGCGGGCTGCGAGTCCGCTGAGTTCGGCGAGCACCTCGCTCTCACCCTGCGGCTGCGGCAGTGCACCCAGGACGTTCGAGTCGAGTTCGTCCGCGATGACCGCGGGGATGACGCGATGAGCCAGCTCGTCGAGGGACGACACACCGATCACCGAGAGCATGCGCTGCGTCTCGTCGGGGTCGGGTCCGACGTGGCGGTCCACGAAGGTGACTGGCGCTGACGACGTGTCGGCTGAGGGCATGGTGAGGGCAACCTCTCGCAGGCGCCGGCGCGGTGCCGGCTGGTTCGCCCTCCCCCTCTGTCATGTCACCGACCGGTGGCCGGGAGACGCCTGAGAGATTCGGTGTCACGCGGCGCTGCGTGACGACCTTTCACCGTGGGCGGACGACGAGTCGTCACTTTCCAGAGACGCCGTCACCACCACGGTCCGGGTGCCTGAGAGTTTGACGGAGAGGTGTTGCTCCTTCGGCGGTCACCTTGGACTGCTCGGTGACGCTCTCCCGCGGCGTAGCGACGCGCGCACCAGTGTACGCAGGTCGACATCGCGTTGGTCCAGACGACATCGGGAGAGTCGTGAGGATCACGTGCCGGTGCCGTGAGGATGCGGTCTAACCGGTGCGGCGGGTGCGGTTCTTGCGGCGTGCCGCGAGTTCGTCCTCGGGCGCCGCCTCGCTGACGCCGCCGTCGGCCCGTTCACCCGGGAAGTCCGCGATGGTGCCGGTGAGTTCGCGCATGGCACCGCTGACGGCGATACCGAAGACGCCCTGTCCGCCCTGGAGGAGGTCGACGACCTCTTCGGCGGAGGTGCACTCGTAGACGGTGGTGCCGTCGGAGAAGAGCGTGATCTTGGCGAGGTCCTCGACGCCGCGCTGGCGGAGGTGGTCGACCGCGACACGGATGTTCTGCAGCGAGATGCCGGTGTCGAGGAGACGCTTGACGATCTTGAGGACGAGGATGTCCTTGAACGAGTACAGACGCTGGCTGCCCGAGCCCGCGGCGCCGCGGATCGACGGGACGACCAGCGAGGTGCGTGCCCAGTAGTCGAGCTGGCGGTAGGTGATGCCGGCGATCTGGCAGGCACTCGGCACGCGGTAGCCGACGAGTTCGTCGGGCACGGTGTCGTCGGGGAATAGACCCGGTGCGATCTCCTCGAGGCTGCCCTGGGTGGGGCCCGCAGGGCGATCGGTCACAGCGTGGTCGGGTGACGGGTCGCTCGACGTCACTTCACTGTCGACCGGACGATCGCCCACTTGATGTCTCCCTCGCAAAGCTCGGACCGGATGCCGCATCAGATGCCTGACATCCACGTCCACAGTACGCGGTCCAGGCCCTGCTCGGGTCAGCCGATCACATCTTCATCGGCCCCTGAGTGGTGCGCGATGTCGAGTTCGACGCTATGCCGAGCGGGACACCGGATCAATGCGACGCGCCATGAGGCTCAACCTCAAGTTGAGATTGAGACAAACGGTGACCTTCCGGTTGCCGTTCCGTGACCGGAACCGCGTCAGGCGCCGCTGGCCTTGAAGTCGTCGGGCGAGACGTTGTCGAGGAATTCCTTGAACTTCTCGACCTCATCCTCTTTGGTCTCGTCGACCGACCCGACGGTGGCGTCCTCGGGCTCTTCTTCCGGGATCAGCAGACCGGCCTCGGCGAGGACCTCTTCGTCGGCGATGATCGGCACCTCGGCACGCATCGCGACGGCGATGGAATCCGACGGCCGCGCGGACACACGGAGATCGCCCGAGAAGATCATCTCGGCGTAGAAGGTGCCCTCTTGCATGTCGACGATCCGCACCTCGAGGAGCGTCTGGCCGAACTCCCGGATGAGATTCACGATCAGATCGTGGGTCAGCGGGCGCGGCGGCTCGATCCCCTTCTGCCGCAAGGCAATCGACGCCGCCTCACTCTGCCCGATCCAGATCGGCAGGTAGCGCTCGCCGTCCACCTCACGGAGCAGGAGCACGGGCTGACTCTGCGGGGGCTCGACCCTGATGCCCACCACACGCATCTCGCTCATCTCGCACCTCCCAGACGCCTCGTAGGGCGATCGATTGATGTCCTCGACGCTACACCGCTCGGACGACGGACGACGGCCGACTCGCTGCTGGTTGATACGACAACTCCAGGCCGCCGGGAACACCCGAGGGCCTGGAGTGCGCTGGTCGAGAAGGAGTTCAGTCGAGCACGTCGCGAACGGCCGCCTTGACCAACTGCGTGTGCAGGGTCACCGACAGCGCGGCGATCTCGCGGACGAGTTCTTCGGCACGGTCCCGCGCGCCGGTCCCCTTGCCCTTGGCGATGGGGTTGGCGATCTGGGCGACCAGGCCGGCCTCCCGGTCCGCGGACACCTTGAAGGCACGCAGATGGCGTGTCTCGAGGCCGTAGCTGGCGAGCGCCGCGGCGGCCTCGACGAGGCGCACCGCGTCCTCGTCGAAGAAACCGGCCGGCCCCGGGGTCAGCAGCCCGTTGCGCTGCAGTTCGGTGACGAACGCCGAGTCGACGCCCGTCCGCTCGATGAGCGTCTCCCGGGACACGCGACCGGCGCGCGCGCCGAAATCGGTGGCGGGTGCGACGGTGCCGCGGGCCGTGGACAGAGCCACGGTCCCGCCGGAACCGAAGCCACCGTTCCCGTTGTCGATCGCGTCGAGTTGTTCCTTGATGACCTTCAGCGGGAGATAACGGTCCCGCTGCGCAGTCAGGACGAAGCGCAACCGTTCACAGTCGGCTTCGCTGAATCGCCGATAGCCGGACGGCGCCCGCTCCGGGGTCACCAGACCCTCCGATTCCAGGAACCGGATCTTCGAGATCGTGATGTCCGGGAAGTCATCACGCAACTGGGCGAGGACCGTGCCGATGGACATCGATCCCTCGCCGCGAGGGGCCGTGGACGCCGTCACGACTTATCAGGCGTCGGCTTCGTCGCGCGGGCCACTCAGAAAGACCAGACGGAACTTGCCGATCTGGACTTCGTCGCCGTTGCTCAGCGATGCGGTGTCGACGGGCTCCCGGTTGACGTAGGTGCCGTTGAGGCTGCCCACATCGACCACCTGAAACTCGTTGTCGCCGAGTCGGAATTCGGCGTGACGACGGCTGACCGTCACATCGTCGAGGAAGATGTCGCTGTCGGGGTGCCGACCCGCGGAGGTCGTCGGCTGGTCGAGGAGGAACCGCGATCCCGCGTTGGGTCCCCGCTTCACGACAAGCAGCGCGGTCCCGGGAGCGAGTCGCTCGACTCCCGTCTCGGCCGGCTCACTCGAGGTGCTGGTTCCGGCATCGAGTTCATTGATGAACTCCTCCCGGAACACCGAGGTGGTCTCCACCGGCGCCTCGAAGTCCCTGTCGTTTTCGCTCACCACTTCTCCTTCGTCGTCGTCAGTGCAATCGCACTGTCAGTGCACACCGCACTGTTCGGCCAACCGCACTGTCCGGCCGTCCACGTCTCCGGACCCGATCGCGGTCTCGCGTCGGTTCGGAATCGGCTCTCGCCACGATGGCCGGTTGAATCTACATGACATGTGCGGACGGGTAGATCTCGGAGCGTGATCGCGAAGTTGGTTCACGTCACGCCTCTTTCCCACTGCCGTAACCGTACCGGTCATGTCGATCGCACCGGCGAGCGAGTCGACTCCGGCACGGTCGATCATATCGTCACCGGGGCGATCAGCCAGGTCGATCAGAGCCACCGGGGCGGATCGGCGGGAACTCTCACCCTTCGATGACGGCGCGGTAGCCCGCGGCGTCGAGAACATCACCCAGTTGCTCTTCGAGGGTCGCCTCGTCGGCGGCCTCGATCTCCACCAGCCAGCCCT
Organism: Gordonia metallireducens; assembly: GCF_021245825.1. Lineage (NCBI taxonomy): Bacteria > Bacillati > Actinomycetota > Actinomycetes > Mycobacteriales > Gordoniaceae > Gordonia > Gordonia metallireducens. Next base: position 29,877 of record NZ_JAJQJP010000022.1, read on the forward strand.
CACCGTACGGATCCGAATTGACCAGTTCCGGCGAGGCGTCCAGTGCGTCGTTGACCGCGCTGACGGTACCGGCCAACGGCCCGAAGATGTCGGAGACACTCTTGGTCGATTCCACCTCGGCGAAGGATTCGCCGACGGCGACCTCTGCACCGGAGTCGGGCAGCTGCACGAACACCACGTCGCCGAGTGCATCCTGGGCGAAGTCGGTGATGCCGACGCGCACGGTCGTCGGTCCGATCTTCTCGATCCACTCATGTTCTGCGGTATAGCGCAGGTCTTCTGGCACTTTGCTGTCGGTCACAAGGGCCCCTTTCGTTCCCGTCAGACTCTACTGTCTGGCGAGGTGTCGGCCTGACGGCGCGACGGCATGTGTCGCATCACCAGGATCGTCTGATACCAGTACAGGACGAAGGACCACAGGTAGAGCCCCACACCCCAGATCATGAACGCCCACCCGATCGGGTAGGCGAAGCCGCTCACCGGTTCGAGTTGTCCGGCGAGCAGCCAGGGGAACGCGCTCATCAGCGCGAAGGTCGCCGCCTTGCCGATGTAGAGCACCGGCAGGGCGAACACACCGCGCGAACGCAGCAGCGGTGCCGTCGCGAACAGCAGCACGTCGCGCCCGATGATGATGCCGATGAGCCACCACGGGATGAACTCCCGCACGCCGAAGGCCAGCGGGATGATCACGATGTACAGCCGGTCCGCCGCCGGGTCGAGCAGCGCCCCGATCCGCGAGGACTGATCGAGCAGGCGGGCGAGTTTCCCGTCGAGCCAGTCGGAGACCCCCGAGAAGATCAACACCGCGAACGCCCACCCGTCGGCCTTCTCGACGAGCAGCAGCCAGAGGAAGACCGGGATGAGGACGAGCCGGAGCACGCTCAGCGCGTTCGGCACCGTCACGATCCGGTCCGGAGCCGGCGTGGGTGCCGCCTCCGGTTCGGTCACCGGAAGATCCCGATGATGCCCTGCAGCGTCTTCGCCCCGCCCGAGGAGAAGAGGTTGTCGTGGACCATGTAGGTCCACGTCGTCGTCGAGCGGTGCAGATCCGAGGAACCGAGGTCGACTCCGTCCGCGGTGATCTTCGCCTCCCGGAACGTCTCCCGCGCCTTCTCGAGCGCCTGGGCGGGTAGATCGGAGAACTCCGCGAGGATCATCCGGTGGAACTCGTCGAGCGGGCTCTCCTTGCCCAGCGACCGCAGATGGATGCTGGCCCGGACATCGGAGACGAACGCGAGATGGTCGGCCCACGCACGGTCGAGGTGGTAGAGCACGATCTCGCGGGCCGCCTGGCTCAGCACCTCGCGCGGGACGGCGTCGACGGCGACCTCGCTGTCGGCCTTCGCCGGTTCGTCCGCCTTAGCCGCGTCGCCCGACTCCGCGGGCTTCTCCCCCGCCAGTTCGGCGTAGCGCTCCGGTTCGAGTTCGGCGAGCTCGTCGAGGGCGGTGTCGGTGGTGAGGATCTTCATCCGCCGGTCGACGATGATGTCCCGCTGCTGGTTGACCAGCTTGTTGTAGCGCCAGGTGTTGGCGTGCAACTCCAGGCGGACTCCCTCGGCGATCCGCTGTGCCTGCTCGATGAGGTCGATGCCCTTGCTGCCCATCGAGCCGTCCTCATTGGGCGACACCGGATCACGCTTGAACGCGAGGTTCTTGGTGACGACCGGGTCCTCGAGGCTGGAGAAGAAGACCGACGTGCCGGGGTCGCCCTGGCGTCCGGCGCGACCCCGCAGCTGGCTGTCGAGACGCTCGGTGTCGTGCCGTCCGGTGCCGACGACGCACAATCCACCCAGTTCGACGACCGCGTCGCGGGCGGCGGCGTCATCGGCCGAACCGCCCAGCCGGATGTCGGTACCGCGGCCGGCCATCTGCGTCGAGACCGTCACCGCGTTGCGTGCACCGGCCTCCGCGATGATCTTCGCCTCCTGCGCGTCGTTCTTGGCGTTGAGGACCACCGACTGGACACCCGCCTTCTCCAGGAAGTACGCGAGTTCCTCGGATTCGGCGACGTCGTGGGTGCCGATGAGGACCGGCTGGCCGGTCTCGTGGATCTCCTTGACGTAGGCCACGATCGCCTCGACCTTGTTGGCCTTGGTGTCGTACACCCGGTCGGGCAGGTCGGTGCGGATGTTCTCGGTGTTCGGCGGGATCTGCGACACCCGGAGGTCGTAGAACTGCCGGAACTGTTCACCGGCGGCAAGGGCCGTACCCGTCATGCCGCACACCTTCGGGTAGCGGCCGATGAGCGCCTGCACCGTGATGGTGTCGATGACCTCGCCCGAGTCGGTCTGGGCGAGACCCTCCTTGAGCTCGACGGCCGCCTGGACGCCGTCCGGCCAGCGCTGCAGCTGGGCCACCCGGCCGCGCGAGGCGTTGATCAGGTGGACCCCACCGTCGCGGACGATGTAGTGGATGTCGCGTTCGAGCAGGTAGTGGGCGTGCATCGCGATACTGACGTGCACGAGCGTCGAACCGACGTGCTCCTCGCTGTAGAGGTTGATGCCGCCGAGCTCCTCCTCGACGAAGGCCGCACCCTCGTCGGTGAGCGTCACGTTGCGACCCTCGGCGTCGACCTCGTAGTGCTTCTTCTTCATCCGCGACACGACATCGTGGATGGCCTGGTCGGGAACCTCGGTCTCGGTCGATCCGGCCAGCACCAGCGGAACCAGTGCCTCGTCGACGAGTACCGAGTCGGCCTCGTCGATGATCGCGACGTCGGGCTTCGGTGAGACGAGGTCGGCCTCGGACAGGGCCAACTGGTCGCGGAGGACGTCGAATCCGATCTCGTTGACCGAACCGTAGGTGACGTCGCCGGCGTAGGCGCGTCGACGCTCCTCGCGGCTGGAGCTCTCCGAGATGGCATGCACCGCAATGCCGAAGACGTCGAAGAGAGGCTTCATCCACTCGGCATCGCGGGTGGCGAGGTAATCGTTGACGGAGATGACGTGGACCTGGTGTCCTTCGAGGACGTGCCCGATCGCGGCGATCGCGCCGGCAAGCGTCTTGCCCTCACCGGTGGCCATCTCGACGATGTCGCCCTCGAGAAGACGCAACGCGCCCTGCAGCTGGACGTCGAAGGGGCGCAGGTTGATCGAGCGGTCCGCGGCCTCACGGACGAGCGCCAGGAACTTCGCCCGGTCGCCGGGCTTGGACCCGATGTCGAGCTTCTCGGCCTCACCGACGAAGGCGTCGTCGGCGAGTTCGGCGGCCCAATCGGTGTGGGCTTCGGCCTCCTTGATCACACTCAGCGACTTCGACTGATTGCGAGTCGACTGGGCGCCCAGAAGTCGCCACATGCTGTTGGTCAGCTTTCCCACCGAAACACTTCTCCTGATCGTTTCCCGGCCAACTACAAGACCCGTCGGGCCTCGCGGCGCCGTCAGGTCAGCAACAACGGTACGCGGCACCTGGTAGAGCGGGGTCGGCGACATTATGATCAGTCCACCTATTTCGCCGACGGCGCATTTCGCCCTTGCTCCCCTCACCCTAGGACGGCCGATGAGCGCGACCTTCCCGAGCAGGACACGCCGACGACTGATCCGCGCCGCCGTGGCCGGGTTGCTGGTGGCGACCGGCGTCGGGCTCGGCGCGTTCAACGCCTGGTGGGTCGCCCTGTTCTTCGGCGTTCCGCTGGTCGTCCTGGGGATCGCGATCAGTCCGCGCGCGTCGCGGGTCTCGGAACTGCCGGAGTTCCGGCGCGGCGTCACCCGGGACGCCCCGCAGATCGAGGTCGGGGCGCTCACGCGCAGCACCCTCACCGCCGAGGACATGCAGCCCACGATGGTGACCGCGACCGTCAACCCGCCGAATGACACCGCCTACGAGGCGCGGTGGATCACCTCGATGAGCAAGGGGCATTTCCAGGCACTGGCGTCGAACCCGTTCACCACGCTCCCACCCGATCAATTGCCGCCGCGCGATCAGACCGACACCCCCGAGTTCGACGACCATCCCGGCCGGTTGGCGGTCATCTACCCGGCGGTGACGCTGGTGACGGCCGCCGCCCTGCTGTTCGGTGTCGCCGAGAGCTGGACGATCTCGGTCCCGTCGTTGCCGTCCTTCGGTTCGGCCGTCGACATCCCCGGCCGCGACGACGCGGAGGCCTCACTCGCCGAACGCCACCAACGGCTCCTCGACGAGATCGTCGACCACCTCGGACCCGGCGCAACCCGAAATGTGTTGCGCCTGGGCTACAACCTCGACTCGACCTCCGACCAGGCCATCGTGTTCGATCCCTCCAACGGGCGCGCAACGAGCATCAGTGTCTGGGACGGCGGTTCCAACGCATCCGCGACGCCCACCATGGACCGGGCGGACAAGACCTTCGACGCGGCCACGATCAACCCGGGTTCGCTGGGCGACATCGCCGGCTCCATGCAGGCCGAGGTCACCCCCATCGTCTCGGACGCCCGACTCGACAGGTTCGAGATCCGACGCCCGACGGCGAACGAACCCGTCGTCCTCACCGGCTCGTTCGATCCCGGGGACGCCTTCATCCGCGACATCGAGATCGAGGCCCGGACCGACGGCACCGTCGCGAAGTACTTCGACCCAGCGGATTTCGACACCGCCTTCACGATCGCCCGCTCCGCACTGCCGCTCGCCGGGATCGCCCCGAACGCACCGGTACTCGACGACTTCGTGATCCGCGGCATCGCCGACAACACCCCCATCATCAGCGCCAGCAGCATCCAGAACAGCGGCGGTGTCCTCGTCCGGTATACGACCCCGGCCCGCAGCGGGCAGATCGTCATCGCGCCGGGCACGTTCCCGGACGTCTCCGGCAGGGAGGGACGCCACCGCCCGGACGGCTTCGCCTTCGACGCGATCTCACCGCAGTTGTTCGATCGCGTCCGCGACGACGCGATGAGGCGCGGCTCGATCCCCGAATACGACCGCAGCGCGGTCGCCATCGACGTCACCGAGCCACACCTCCACGACGACACCGATTTCGTGATCCGCGTCGAGATGGCCAGGGTCGACGCGTCGAAAGGCATGTACACCCTCGACGGACAGTTCATCAAAGCGGCGCACTACTGATCGTCACGCATTGGAGGTCCCGGCCTCCAGCGCGCGACGCGTGACCGCGTTCAGTTCCGCGACCGCCGCCTCCGGCGGATGCAGGACGCCGCGATCGGTCATCGTGGTGACGATGTCGCGAACGCGCCCGTAGTACGTGGCCTGCTCGGCCGGGGTGTTGCTCGCCTCGGCGTGGTTGTACAGCTTGATTGCGGTGTCGAGGGCGTTCTGGTCAGCGGGTTCGAGGTAGCCCGCGCCGATGCGTCGTCCGTGCTTCTCACACGCGATCCAGGCTCGCCGGAGTGCGGCCACGGACTGTTGGTAGGCGTCGGCGCGACCGCGGTTACCCGGGTAGGCGTCGGTACGCAGGGCGGTGGCCTCATCGAGCGCGAGGTGGAAGGTCTGGGTCTGTTCGACCGTGACGTCGGTGACCGCCGGGTACTTCAGCAGCAGCGCCGGGTCGAGTTCGTAGGTGCCGTAGGCGGTGAGCACCTCGTCGTGGCGGCGGGTCGCCTCTTCCCACAACCGTTGCGCGGCCTCGTCCGAGCCCGCGTCGGCGATGCGGGGCCGGCGTAGATCGACCGGTGTGTGCTCGCGATCCGAGGAGTCGTGGTCGAGGTGCATCTGCCCCACCGACACCGTCGCCGGCCGGTCGGCAGCCTGCTCCTGACCGGACTTGCGTCCCGCGTCCTTGGTCGTCGAAACACGTTGCGGCGCATGCGCTCGCAGCCGGTCGATCACCGCGGTCGCGGCCGGATCGCCCTCGACGATCGCAACCTGCCAGAGGTCGGGGTCGCGGTCCTCATCAGACCCGGCGCCGGAGCCTGGTTGTGGACGCGCGAAGGTCAGCTTCAGGTACTTCTGCCCGAGGACGGTGAGGTGCTGGGCCTGCCTGCCGGTCATCGCCGAGGTTTCGTAGGCCGGACCACCGATCGCGAACGACCGCAGCGCGCTCAGCGGGTAGGACACCAAAGTGTGGTCCTCGTCGCCGAAGTAAACGGTGTCGTCGTCGACGGTGAGCAACACCGCTCCCCGCTCGCCCAGTCGGCCGTATGCTGCCGCGAACAGCGACAAGGCGAGGAGTCCGGCAACCACCGCCGCGATAAGCAGACCATCGACGCCGGCGATGTTGAGCCCGACGAGTGCGACGAGCGCGACCATCATGACGATCCACGCGGCACCTGCGGAAGCGTGGTGGCGTCCCGTCAGGTATTCGGTCCGGCAGGTCACCGAAACCACATCTCACCTCCGATGGCCATATCGCATTCCCCACCCGGTCGGCTACCGTAGTGAACGTGAGCCTCGGGGATCGCCGTCAGACGGCACGCGTACTCCACCCAGCCCGCGAACATCGCATCAGCTTACGCATTGTTGCTCTGGTCAGCGCGGTGTTGTTCGTGTCGGGTCTCGGTGCGTTCGCGGCCGGTCCGGGTGTCGCCGCGCCGGCGGTTCCGCCCTTCGTCGGCAAGTCCTACTCGTCGACGGCGGTGACCGGCCCCCAGATCCCCGGTGGTGGCCCCCTTCAGCTGACCTTCACCGCCGCCAACCGCATCTCGCTGTTCGCCGGCTGCAACCGGCACGTGGGCGAGATGACGGTCGAGGGCTCGGTGCTGCGCGTCGGCTCGCTCGCCTCGACGATGATGGCCTGCCCCGGTCCCCGAGCGGGCGCCGACGAGTGGATCACCACACTCACCAGGGAGCCCATCACCTGGTACTCGGTGGGTCACGCACTCGTGCTCTCCGGGCCGGGAGTCCAGGTCCTGCTGACCGAAAAGTACTCGTGAATCGTCCCGCACCGGCCGTCGTCACCGTGACCGGTGCGGCCGGGAGCATCGGATACGCCAGCGTCTTCCGCATCGCCGCGGGCGCGATGCTCGGTCACGACCAGCCCATCGCCCTCCGACTCCTAGAGCTGTCCCAGGCGGTCCCGGCCGCCGTGGGTACCGCGATGGAACTCGACGACGGCGCCTTCGGCCTGTTGAAGTCCGTGGACGTCTTCGACGACCCGCGCAAGGCCTTCGACGGTGCGAGTTTCGCCCTGCTCATCGGTGCGCGTCCGCGATCGAAGGGCATGGAACGCGCCGATCTGCTCGCGGCCAATTCCGACATCTTCGCGGCACAGGGAGCGGTCCTCAACGACGTTGCCGCCGACGACATCCGGGTGATCGTGGTGGGTAACCCCGCCAACACCAACACCGCGGTGGCCGCCGCTCATGCACCCGAGGTCCCGCCGCAGCGATTCACCGCGCTCACCCGCCTCGACCACAACCGCGCGATCGCCCAACTGTCCCACCGCGCCGGGGTCGAGGTCGGCGAGATCAGCCGGGTCACCATCTGGGGCAACCACTCGGCGACGCAGTACCCCGACATCTTCCACGCGCGCGTCGGCGGCCGCACCGGCGCCGACCTCGCCGCGGACCGCGAATGGCTCGTCGACGACTTCATCCCCACCGTCGCGCGCCGCGGCACCGCGATCATCGAGGCGCGTGGCACCTCCTCGGCGGCATCGGCGGCCAACGCGACCATCGACCACGTGCACGACTGGGTCCACGGAACCGCCGCCGACGACTGGACCTCCACCGCGCTGCCGTCACCGGGCGCGTACGGCGTGCCCGAGGGCATCGTCTGCTCGTTCCCGGTGCGCTCGGTCGACGGTCAGTGGGAGATCGTCGAGGGACTCGAGATCAACGACTTCTCTCGGGAACGGATCGACGCCTCGGTCGCGGAACTCGAAGCCGAACGCGACGCCGCTCTGACCTCCTGAACGGTCGTCAGCCCGTAGGCTCTTCCCATGGCCAAGAAGGACAAGAAGAAGCCTCAGAAGATCTCGAACAAGGTCTACGAGGCCGAGCTCTTCCGGCTACAGACCGAGCTGGTCAAACTCCAGGAATGGGTGCGCGAGACCGGCGCTCGCGTGGTGGTGGTCTTCGAGGGCCGCGACGCCGCAGGCAAGGGCGGCACCATCAAGCGGATCACCCAGTACCTCAGTCCTCGCGTCGCACGTGTCGCCGCGCTGCCCGCGCCGACCGACCGTGAACGCGGCCAGTGGTACTACCAGCGCTACGTCGCGCACCTACCGGCGCCGGGCGAGATCGTGCTGTTCGACCGGTCCTGGTACAACCGTGCCGGAGTGGAGAAGGTCATGGGGTTCTGCACACCCGAGGAACACACCCGATTCCTGCGGCAGACACCGATCTTCGAGCAGATGCTCATCGACGACGGCATCATCCTGCGCAAGTACTGGTTCTCCGTCTCCGACGACGAGCAGCTCAAGCGTTTCCGCCAGCGGATGAAAGACCCTGTGCGACAGTGGAAGCTGAGCCCGATGGATCTCGAGTCGGTGTACCGGTGGGAGGACTACTCGCGCGCCAAGGACGAGATGATGGTCCACACCGACACCGCTCTGAGCCCCTGGTACGTCGTCGAATCCGATATCAAGAAGCATGCGCGGCTCAACATGATCTCGCACCTGCTCAACAGCATCGACTACGACGAGGTGCCCCGCCCGGAGGTGACTCTGCCGAATCGGCCGATCGAGTCGGGCAACTATCGCCGGCCGCCTCGATCGCTGTCCAAGTACGTTCCCGACCATGTGGCGACGCTGATCCGCACCGACCACTGATCGCGTTCTGATGTGGATCGGGTTCGCCGAGTTCGATTATCGCCTGGGCGATGTGCACTCGCTGAAACAGAAACGGTCGGTTGTCCGGCCGATCGTCGCCGAACTCCGTCGACGGTTCTCGGTGTCTGCGGCCGAGGTCGGTCACCTCGAGATGCATCGGCGCGCGGTGATCGGCACGAGCGTGGTGGCGGCCGACCGGAGCCACGTCGTCGACGTGCTCGACGCCGTCGAACGATCCGCCGCCAACCATCCCGAGGTGGAACTGCTGTCGGTGCGACGCCGGATCATCACCTCCGAGGACCTCTGAGACCCGACCCGCGTCGTCCGACTGAAAACCACCCCTGAAGTGCACCCCCCAGAGGGCGACCGTTGACACTATGTCGCCGGCGGAGCTGTCCAGGGTGCAAATCGGGGGCGGTTTGCTGCGGGCGGATCTCGGGGGCGGTTTGCTGCGGGCGGACCTCAGGGCGGTTTTCAGCAAGGGCGGGGGTCAGCGAAACCCGCTCACACCACACCCGCCGCGACCGCGGCCTCCCGGTATGCGGCGGCCAGCGAGTCGACGGTCTCGTGCGCGTTGAGTCCGCTGGGGTTCGGGACCACCCAGAGCTGGGCACCATCCCAGGTCTCCTCCTGGCGACCGGACACCGCGTCGCGTCGCCCGAAGGCGCTGCGGTAGGCGGTGATCCCGGCGACCGCCACCACTCGCGGACGGATCTCCCGCACGCGTTCCCGCAGCCGACGACCGCCGTCCCGGAACTCCTCGACCGTTAGTTCCGCGGCGGTCGCGGTGGCGCGGGCGACGACGTTCGTGATGCCGATCCCGCGTCCGGTCAGCAACTCGGCGTCGGCCTCGGACATGCCCCGTGATGCGTCGATCACCCGGTCGACGATCCCCGCGCGTGCCAGCGCCGGGTAGAAGCGGTTGCCGGGCCGCGCGAAATGGGCGCCGGTGGCGGCGGTCCACAGGCCGGGGTTGATCCCGACGAACAGCAATCGGCAGTCGTCACCGACGAGGTCGTCGACGGTGCGGTCCCGGTATTCGAGGAGTTCGGCCCTGGTGAATCCCATCCCCCGAGGCTAGACGTCGGTCGGGGGCACCTAGGCCTCGTGCTGCCCGGCGACACAGAACTGGTTGCCGTCGGGATCGGCCAGCGTCACCCAGCCGAAGCCGGGCATCTCGCGGTCGGCGATCTTCGTCGCGCCGGCGGCGATGAGTCGTTCGACCTCGGCTTCGCGGTCGTCGGTCGTGAGGTCGAGATGGATGCGGTTCTTCCCCGGCGTCGGGTCGTCTACCTGCTGGAACGCAAGGAGGGGTGCACCCTCTGCCAGCGAGAGGACGACGAAGAAGCCGTCGTTCTCCTGGACGATCCGGCCACCGAGCGCCTCGGCCCACCACGTGGCGAGCGGCATCGGCTGGAGGGTGTCGACGGTGATCATGCCCACTGCGAGACTCATGCGCACCAACCTATCGCCGGCCACCGACATCCGGCGCCGGCGTCTGTCGGATGAAGGACCGGACCTCGCCCACAACCCCTCCCCGGTGGGGTCCGGAGCACTACACTCACGTTGATGCTCGGACTCTCTTACACGGTCTTGGGCGGGCTCGGCGCCCAGATCGGTTCCGATCCCGTCGAACTCGGCACCCGCAAGCAGCGGGCCACACTCGCGCAGCTCGTCCTCGCCGAGGGTGCGCCGCTTCGTGCCGACCGGCTGATCGAGGGCATCTGGGGCGACTCACCACCCGATCGCGCCGAGGTGTCGTTGCAGTCCTACATCTCGGGCCTGCGCAAGGCCCTCGAACCCGACCGCAAACCGCGCAGTCCGTCGACCGTGCTGCTCACACACGGAACCGGCTACAGCCTGCCGACGACGCCGGATCAGGTCGACCTGCGCCGGCTGACCGCGGATCTGACCTCGGCACGAACCCTGATGCAGCAGGGCGACACCGCCGCCGCGGCCCCGCTCCTGCAGAAGGTCCTCGACGCCTACCGGCCGATCCTCCCGGAGTTCGAGGGACTGGCGTTCCGCGACGAGGCCGCCGACCATCTCGACCGTATGCTCGGCGCGGCGCGCGAGATGTCCTTCGAGGCACGCATGGCCGCTGGTGACCATCATCTGCTGGTCACCGAACTCGACAGTGCCGTCGAGAGATCACCACTCGACGAAGGACTCTGGGTTCTGCTCGCCACCGCGCTGTACCGGCTCGGCCGGCAGTCCGATGCACTCGGCGCGATCGCCAATGCCCGACGCATCCTCGCCGACGAGATCGGCGTCGACCCGGGCCCACGGCTCCGAGAACTCGAACGCGACATCCTCGATCACGCACCGCACCTCGATGCTCCACTCACTCCGCGCGAATCCCTCACACGCGAATCCCTCACGGTGGCAACCATTCCCCCGAGTACCGGTCGCGTCGAAGCCACCGAGACACCACCGGATCGGGAAGCCCTCGACGACGCGCCGACGCTCGTCGGGCGAACCGACGAACTGGCCGCGCTGCATCGCGCGGTTCTCGCCTCTATGACCGGACACGGTGGGGTCGTCGTGGTGGAAGGTGAACCGGGAGCGGGTAAGACCGCCCTCATCGACGAGGCGGGACGACGCGCGGCCGGCGCGGCCGACCTGCGGGTGTTATGGGGGCGGTGCGTCGACGATCCCGCGGCACCGTCGATGTGGCCGTGGGTCCAGATCCTCGGCACGGTACTCCCCCAGCTCGATCCGGCCGACCGGGAACGACTCCTCGACAGCGCTCTGGGCCGCATGGTCACCGAAGGCGTCAACGTCATCCCGCCGCCGCGTCAGATGCCCGACGCCGCAGCGCGTTTCCAGTTCTATGACCAAGCCGCCGACCTCCTCGACGGCGTCGCCGAGACCTCGAAACTGATCATCGTCCTCGACGACCTCCAGTGGGCGGACGGCGCCTCGTTGGAACTGTTCGCGCACATGGCCTCTCGACGGACGCCGGGCGTCACGTTCTTCGCCTCGCTGCGGTCACCGACCCACCGACCCGTCGTCGCGTCGACCCTCGCCACGCTGGCACGACTCCCCGAACACCGCCGTCTCCACGTCGGTTCCCTCCGCGGGGACGACATCTCCGAGCTGATCCGCCGCGAGACACAACAGTGGCCCGAGGTCGCGACGGTCAGTTCGATCGAGCGCCGCACCGGCGGCAACGCCTTCTTCGTCCGCGAACTGGCACGCATTCTCGCCGATCAGGGTTCGATCGCGGGCAACGCCGTGCCGTCCGGAGTACGCGACGTCGTGCGTCAACGGCTCCTCGGACTGTCGCGGGAGACAACCGAACTCCTCGACATCGCCGCCCTCATCGGCACCCGGGTGGACCTGGTGTTGCTCGCAACCGCGGCCGGACGACCCGTGGACGAGGCGCTCGACACCCTCGAACCCGCCTCCGCCGCCGGGGTCGTCGACCTCGGTCCCGACGACCCGTTCGGATTCGGTTTCAGCCACGACATCATCCGCGAGGCGATCGCCGACGGTATCCCGTCGAGGCGCGCGCGGCGTATCCACCTCGCCATCGCCGACGCACTCGCCGGGAACTCCTCACCGCATGCGGTCAGCCGGGTCGCCCGCCACCTGTGGTCGGCGGGGCCGCTCGCCGACCGGGCGCGCACGACCAGCGCCCTGCTGACCGCGGGCGACATCGCCCTCCGTACCTACGACTTCGACGGTGCGAAACGGCATTTCGGTGACGCGTCGACACTCGCACGGGCCACCGGCGACCAGGAGGCCGAACTGCGGGCGATCGCCACACAACTCGCCGGTGAGGTCTCCGTACACGGCTACTTCGCCGCCGATCCCGATCTCCAGGAACGCGCCCGCACACTGGCCACCACGCTCGGTGACCGGCGGCTGCTGGCCTCCCTCGACTACGCGCGCTGCGCCGCGCACATCCAGGTCGCCGACGCGCACACCGGACACCGGCTCGCGAATGATCTCCGCGCCCGCGCCGAACGGTCCGACGATCCCGTCGTCGTCCACCTCGGCATGCAGGCCGCCGGCATCGACGAGTTCACCCGCGGCAACTACGGTGCGGCGCATCGCATCCTGGACACATACGGACCGCTCGAGGACGTCGAAGGACTCCGTGACGACCAACTGACGATGGCGCGCGGTTTCCGGGCCTGGGCGGCCACGGTCCACCTCGGCCGGGATGCCGGTCGCGCGCTGTTCGCCGCCATCACCGACGCGCGTCCGGACCCCAGGTCCCGGTTGGGCACCGCCATCTTCGCAGTCGGCGCCGCGGCGACGATCGGCGATGCGGAGTGGGCACTCGACGCCGGACAGATCATCGACTCCGAGAGTGCGGGCCCGCTCGCCTATCTGCGTCGTGGCGGCGAACGCATGTATTGGTGGGCTCGTGCCATGGCCGGCGACATCGACGACGCCCTGGTCCGTATCGACCGGTTGGAGACCGCTGACCCCCGCCCCGACCGGCCCGGCAACACCGACCAGGCGCGCACCGGCGACGGATTCTGGCTCGGACTACATGCCGAGATACTGGTCACCGCCGGAAAGCTGACCGATGCGGCCGCCCTCCTGGATCGAGCCGACGAGTTCGCCGAACGGACCGGGGAACACTACGGGGACGCTCACCGTCTGCTCGTCCGCGCCCGATACGAGTACGCCAACGGACGTCCGGCGTCGAAATTCGGGACGACGCTCGCCCGCGCCCGCGCCATCGCCGTGGCGCAGGAGGCAAAAGCGCTGGTAGAACGGGTCGACGGATTCGCCGCGGCATGGGGCGTCTCGCCGACGGCGTAGTCCCAAGTCCGCCTCAAGTCGCCCTCAAGAACCGTCGGTGAATCTGGTGTCCGAACCCGGCCCGCCCGGACACCTGACCGACCGCCCGGCGACGCCGGCCACATCCGAGGACTCACCGTATGACCGCGACCCCCACCTCACCGACCGGCCGCCCCGAACGGCTGATCGTACGCACCCGCACCTCGGTGCTCGCGCAGCTGCGCGACCGGATGGCCGGCGAGGTCCTCGGCCCCGGGGATGCCGGTTTCCGCGAGGCACGGGCCGGCTTCAACCGGCTCGTCATCCATCGGCCGTCGGTGATCGCCATCCCCGAGAATCACTTCGACGTCGTCGAGGCCGTGCGGTTCGCCGCCGAGGAGGATCTGCGGATCACGGTCCAGGCCACCGGTCACGGGACCGGGGTGCCGGCCGACGGCGGCCTGCTCATCAACACGTCCCGTCTCACCGCGGTGACCGTCGACCCGGTCACGAGGACCGCCCGGGTCGCCGCCGGTGCCACCTGGAAGGCGGTGCTCGACGCCGCGGTTCCGTACGGCCTCGCGCCGCTGATGGGTTCGGCGAGCATCGTCGGCGCGGTCGGCTTCACCCTCGGCGGCGGTTTCGGTTGGCTCGGGCGCCGCTTCGGGCTGGGTTCGGATGCCGTGCTGGCCTTCGATCTCGTGACTCCCGACGGCAGGCCGATCCGCGTCAGCGAGGCGAGTTTCCCGCACATCTTCTGGGCGCTGAGGGGTGGTGGCGCGGGCAGCGTCGGCGTGGTCACCTCGATGGAGATCGCCCTCGTCGACGTGACCACGGTGTACGCGGGCAACCTCTTCTACCCGGCCGACGACGCCGAGGAGATCATGCGCCGGTTCCGCGACTGGGCACCGGCCCAGCCGGAGGCCCTGACCTCTGCGGTCACCATCCTGAACCTGCCGCCCACCGACGACGTCCCGGAGCCGTTGCGCGGCGGGAGTTTCGCGGTGGTGCGCGGATGCTGGTCCGGCGACATCGCCACCGGCCGGGTGATCGTCGACGAGTGGCGGAACTGGCGGACACCCCTGGTCGACCTGTGGGACGAGATGCCGTTCGACGCAGTGGACGCGATCAGCATGGACCCAACCGAACCGATGCCGGTCATGGTCACCACCGAGTGGTTCGACGAGCTGCACGACGAGGCCATCGATGTGGTCGCCGGTCGCGCTCGCCCGGAGCCGGGCTCGGCACCGCTCATCGTCTCCGCCGAGATCCGCCACGCCGGCGGCGCGATCGCACGTGGTGCGGCCGGCGCGGCGAACGACCGGGCACGCTCCGGGCAATTCCTCCTCGAACTGATCTCGGTGGTTCCCGACCCGCATGTGGCGCTCGCCGTCGAATCGACGCTGCGCGTGACCCGCACCGAGCTCGCGCCCTACGTCACCGGTGCCACCTACCTGAACTTCACCTCCGGTGCCGAACGTGCCGGCCGCGCCGCCGACGCATACAGCGCCGAGCACCGCCGTCGGCTCCTGGACATCAAGGCGACGCTCGACCCGCACGACCGCTTCTGTCACGGCGACATCGCCTGACACCCGAGCCGGTGCACACCGAGTAGCCGCGAGAGGGCTTGCGCGACAACGCCTACGTGTGGGCTGATGGGTGACATGACCGATCCGAACCCGTCCCACCTCGACGTCCCGCTGCTCGTCGTCGACGGCGCGAACGTCGTCGGTTCGGTACCGGACGGCTGGTGGCGGGATCGGAGGGGTGCAGCGCAGCAGCTGAGAGACCGCCTCGCGCTACTCGCCGAGCCGGGTCTCGAAGCGTTGACCGGACCGATCGAGGTCGTGCTCGTCGTGGAGGGCAGAGCGCGCGGGGTCGCGTCGGTTCCCGACGTGACGGTCGTCGAGGCCGCGGCGTCGGGGGACGACACGATCGTCGACGTCGTCGGCGACCACCCTGATCGTCGTCGCGTGGTCGTCACCGCCGATCGCGAGCTGCGCGCCCGGGTCACCGCACTGGGCGCCGAGATCCTCGGACCGTCGTCGATCCCGCGCTGAGTCCGCGACGATGCCGTGCCACATTTCCCGAGTACCGCACCGGTACCGGTCGTTCGGCGAATAATCCGGTCCGGGAACACCTCAGACGCCGGACGACGAAGGGTCTCTGTATGCACGACGTCGATGTACTGGTCGCGGGCGCCGGTCCGATCGGGCTGACCGCCGCCATCGAACTCCGCCGACGAGGTGTCCGGGTCCGGATCGTCGACCCGCTCCTCGAGCCTCCCCAGTACGCGAAAGCCGTTGGCATCCAACCTCGCACCCTCGAGGTCTTCGAGGGCATGGGGGTGATCGAACCGATCCTGGACGCGGGCATGGAGATGCGCGGACAGTTCGTGTTCGTCAACGGCGCCCAGGTGTCACGGATCGACCTGGTCACGCCGGCCGACGTGCCCTTCCGCTTTCACCTGCTGCCGCAATACGCCACCGAGCGCGTCCTGCGAGACCGTCTGACCGACCTCGATGCCGAGGTCGAGCGCGGCGTGCGCGTCTCGGCGTTCACCCAGGACGACGACGGGGTCACGGTCACCCTGACCGACGCGGCCGGCGTCGAGACCTCCGTCCGCGCGGGCTATCTGATCGGAGCCGACGGTGCGCACAGCACGGTCCGTAAGGGTCTGGGCCTGAGCTTCGAGGGTGGCGCCTTCGCCGAGCAGTACATGCTGGGCGACGTCGCCGTGGACTGGTCGATGCCCCGCGGGTACGCGATCCGCGCCATGCACCAGGCCGCCGACGGCACCACCGACGATCTGCTGGTGTGCATCCCCCTGCCGGGGCGGGGTCGGTATCGCATGTCGATGCTCGTGCCCGACGAACTCGCGATCGGCCCGGCCTCCGGCGGTGACGGCGTCGCCCACGGTTTCGAGGGCACTCGCACACCGGAGCTGTCGCACATCCAGGCCGTCGTCGACCGGTTGTCACCCGAACCCGCCACCGTGTCGGACCTGCGGTGGTCGTCGGTGTTCCGCATCAGCCACCGGATCGTCGACTCCTACGGTCGCGGAAGGGTGTTCGTGGCCGGGGACGCCGCGCACATCCATCCGCCGACCGGGGCCCAGGGCATGAACACCGGCGTGCAAGACGCTCACAACCTCGCGTGGAAGCTGGCCCTGGCCGTCTCCGGTGACGCGGCTCCCGGCCTGCTCGACACCTACGACCTGGAACGACGCCCGGTCGGCGAAGAGGTCGTCGGCCGAACGGTCCGCGACGCGCGGGAGGGCATCGGCTCCGATTCCGCCGACGTGGAGTTCGTGACTCGGCGCGAAGCCCAACTGCTGATCTCCTACGCAGACAGCCCGATCACCGCAGGTTCGACGATCCCCTCCGCGCCCGCCGCACCGCGGGCGGGTGAACGGGCCCCGGATGCCGCCGGGCTCGGTCGTGACTCGGTGAATCATCCGCTCCGGTTGTACTCGTTGCTGAGCGGCGTCGACCACGCTCTGGTGCTGTACGCCGACGCCACCGCGGGAGCCGAGGACGTGGCCGTACTCGAGAACCTCGCCGCCGAGGTGACCGAGGCGGCGCGCGGGCACATGAGCGCCCACGTGGTGGCGGCGCCGACCGCGCAGGTCGGCAGCACCGACCTGCCACTGCTCCGCGACACCGAGAGTCGCTTCGCCGCCGGGTACCTTCCGGATGGATCGACGGCCTTCGTCATCCGCCCCGATGGCCATCTCGGGTACCGCGGCCCACTGGACGACACCGCCGCAGTACTCGCCTACCTCCGCGCGACGTTCGCGTGACGTGACCCTGGTCTTTCGACCGCCGAGTGGCACCGCTTGGTCGCCACCGTAATCTCTCACCATGACGAAATGGGGGCAGGTGGAGCGTGTTCGCGCGCTGGCGAACCGTGTGGAGGCATCGGCGCGACGCCGGGCGAGTGACTCCTCTGTCGGTCGCGCCCTGGGTTCCGGCGAGGTCATCTACCTGATCGCACCGACCGGCTATCCCAACTACGGCGACGAACTCATCGCGCGCACATGGTTGCGCCGCCTTGCACGCATCCGCCCCCAGGCGACCGTGATCCTGGACTGCCACAGCCCCGGATCGGCGAGCGCTCTTATGGGCGACGCACACCCGAATCTGCGTGTCGTCGACACGCTGTGGCAACTCTCGAACTACGCCTCCGACACCGAACCCGCCGCCCCGTGGTCGTGGGTCGGACGCGCGGTCCTCGATGCCGGCCTGGCGCCGCGTCTCACGGCCGGCATCGATCTGCTGCACTCGGCGACCACCATCCACCTACTCGGCGGCGGGTACGTGAACAGTGTGTGGCCGCACCATGTCTCGCTGCTCGTGGCAGCCGCCGCGGTGTCGGGCCGATCGGGCGCGAAGCTCGTGGCCACCGGTCAGGGCCTCGTGCCGACGGTCGAGGAACCGGCATGGACGGCCCTGGTCACGGCGTTGGGCGCGTTCGACATCGTCGACGTGCGCGACACCGCGTCGGCGCAGGCGCTCGAGGGCGCGGTCGGCGTGCGGCATTCCGGGGACGACGCCTGGCTCGCGCTACACCGGCCACAGCCGGCGGTCTACCGCGACGAAAGACCCGCCGACACACCCGGGAAAGGTCGCGGCGTAGTGCTCTGCCTGCAGTCGGACCTCACCGAGAAGTTCACCGGGCCAAATGGTTCCGGGGTCGAAGCGCTCGCTGCGTTCGTCCACGACACCCTCGACGCCTGGGAGGTCCCGGGATCGGCGGTCACCGTCGTCGAGGGAATCCCGGGTCACGACTATGAGGTGCCGTTCCGTCTCGGCTCGCGTCTGGACGGCGCGCGTGTTCTCAACTTCCGCGATGTCTGGTTCGGGGGCCTGCCCGCTGGGCAGGGCAACACCTGGATCAGCACCCGTTTCCACCCGCATCTCATCGCGGCTGCGGCGGGAGACCCGGGTGTGGCGATCGTGCCGATGCCGGTCTACTACTCGACCAAGCACCGATCCCTCCTCGAGGCCGGATCGGCCTGGAGCATCGTCGATTCGGGAGACACGATCCCCGATCGCCCCACCGCCGGCGGATTCGGCGCGGGAGATCGTGAACGCGCCATCGAGGCCAAGGTCGCCACCGCACTCGACATCTACCCGGTGGCCCCGTTCCTGGCGCACCGCGCCTGACACCCGCCGGCGCGAATTCTGCGCCGGATTGTCCGAGGAACTGGCTGTTCCGGTCGCCGCACGGGAGGATCGCAGGATGACCCGTCGGCCTGCGCGCCCCTCTGTCCTGCGAGTTCTGGTGTGCGGCGTGGCCGCGGTGCTGGGCATCGCCGCCTGTTCGCCATCCCAGTCGTCCTCACCAGGGTCGAGCCTCACCCCGACATCGGTGTCTGCCGAGAGCGGCGCGGCCTTCCAGCAGGTGCTCGACGACCTCCGATCGTCCGGCGGCTTCCCGGGCGTCATCGCTCGCGTCATCTCGCCGGCCGGCATCTGGACGGGCACGGCCGGCACCGCGGTCGAGGGTCAGGACCGGCAGATCACCGCATCCGATCACACCCGCATCGGGTCGCTCACCAAGACGATGACCGCGACGATCCTGCTGCAACTCGTCCAGGACGGACGCGTCTCGCTGGACGATCCGATCAGCGAGTACGTCCCCGAGGCTCCCAACGGAAATGCCACCGTCCGTCAAGTCGCGGACATGACCAGCGGCATCCCGTCGTACACCCTGTCCGACACCTTCACGCAGAGGTTCTTCGCCGATCCCGGATACGACTGGGCGCCACGAGAACTCGTCGACGCCGCGAAGTCGTTGCCGCCCGCCTTCGTACCCGGGGCGGGCTGGCAGTATTCGAACACCAACTACGTGCTGCTGGGACTCCTCATCGAAAGGGTGCTGCGACAACCGATTCGCGACGCCTTCGACGAACGGATCTTCCGACCGCTGGGCATGGCAGCTTCGTCGTGGCCGGGCGGGTCCGTCGAGATCCCGGACCCGCATCTCGACGGAGTGACCAGCCAGGGGCAACCGGCCGGCCAGACGGTCGACTCCACGAACTGGAACCCGTCCTTCGCCTTCACCGCCGGCGCGGTGATCTCGACCCTCGACGATCTGCAGCGCTGGGGCGACGCCCTGTTCACCGGTCGGGGCGTGCTCGATCCTGCAACACAGCAACTACGGCGCGATTCGATCCTGACGTCTCCCCCGCCCAACACCGCCAGCGCCGGCTACGGCATCGGTATCGGCAACCGGGACGGCTGGTGGGGCCACGACGGCGATTTCCCCGGCTTCAACTCATCGTTGTTCCACGACTACGACTCCGATACGACGATCATCATCCTGGTCAACAGTGACGACGACATCACCGTCGACGGGAAGCAGGAGTCGCCGGTGTCGGCGATCCTCGCCGGTCTGATCTCCGCACTGCCCTGAAGCGTTGCGGCGTAGGGTCGTCGGCATGGCCAGAACCGTTGCGAAAGCCGATGCCGTCGACCGCGAAGCGCTGCTGGAGTTCATCCGGCCGCGGCACCAGATGATCCTCGCCACCGTCCGGTCCAACGGCGGACCGCAACTCTCCCCGGTCACGGGCGGAGTCGACGGCGAAGGTCGGATCGTGATCTCCACCTACCCCGGCCGCGCGAAGGCCACGAACCTCCGCAACACCCCCGTCGCGAGCGTCGTCGTACTGTCCGACGAGTTCAACGGCGCCTGGGTCCAGGTCGACGGAGACGCCGAGGTGCTCGACATGCCGGACGCCGAGGACGCCCTCGTGGACTACTTCCGGAGCATCTCCGGCGAGCACCCCGACTGGGACGAGTACCGCGCCGCGATGCGCCTACAGGGCAAGTCGCTGATCCGCATCACCCCGACTCACTGGGGTCCGATCGCCACCGGCGGCTTCCCCGCCGACGTCGCCGCGAAGTTGGACGCGCAGGACGGCTGACCCAGCCGGGTAGTTGCTTCAGATGACACATATTTGTGTTAACTCAGTCATGCGCGCACACTGTGACGCATGGCACTCGATGCTCAGCTGACGTTCGCCGATCACATGGCGCGGTTCTGCGCGCGCCGGTACAGCTATCCGCCGATGGTCGGTCGTGTCCTCGGCTACCTGGCGGTGTGCGATCCGCCGGCACCGACCATCGCCGAGCTGAGCGACGCGCTACTGGCGAGCCGGTCGGCGATCACCAACGCCATCACGACGCTGGAGTCCGTGGGTCAGGTCAAGCGGAC
This sequence comes from Gordonia metallireducens, assembly GCF_021245825.1. Classification (NCBI taxonomy): domain Bacteria; kingdom Bacillati; phylum Actinomycetota; class Actinomycetes; order Mycobacteriales; family Gordoniaceae; genus Gordonia; species Gordonia metallireducens. The sequence goes on from NZ_JAJQJP010000022.1 coordinate 50,479, forward strand.
CCGCACCGCCGGCGAGCGGATGGACCGCATCTCGATCGACATCACCTCGGCACGCGGCCTCGGCATGGACAACGCGGAGTACGAGGAACTGGGAGCACTCGCACGCGAAGGACTCGAGGTCCTCCGCGACGCGACGCCGGAACGTCGGGCAGTGCTGAGCGAGATCGCGGCGTTCACCGAGTTCCTCACCACCCGGATCCCCGCCCTGTACGCCGAGTGGCAGAAAGAACGCCAGGTACTGATCGCGGCCGGCGAGATCCCTGCGGCCACAACGGAAGGGGATCGCGCATGACCCGCAGCAACGCCGGCGGCGCCGAGATCCGCATCCGAGGACTCACGAAAAGCTATGGCGAGCACCAAGTTCTGGACGGCATTGATCTGACCGTCCCGCCCGGATCGGTGACCGCACTGCTGGGCCCCAACGGCTCGGGCAAGACCACCACCGTGTCCATCGCCTCGACCCTGTTCACCGCCGACTCCGGAAGTGTGACCATCGACGGTCACGACACGGTGACCGCAGCCAGGGCGGTGCGATCGATCATCGGCGTCACCGGCCAGTACGTCGCCATCGACGACCTGTTCACCGGACGCGAGAACCTGACCCTCATGGCAGATCTCCGTCACCTCGGACGCACGGCGGGCCGGCGGCGCGCCGAGGAACTCCTCGAACAGTTCGACCTCGCCGGCGCCGCGGATCGGGCGGTGTCGACCTATTCGGGCGGCATGCGACGCCGCCTCGATCTCGCGATGACCCTCGTCTCCACCCCGCACGTCATTTTCCTGGACGAGCCGACGACCGGGCTCGACCCGCGCAGCCGACGCGTGCTGTGGGACATCATCACCGGCCTCGCCGGGAACGGGGTCACGATCTTCCTCACCACCCAGTACCTGGAGGAGGCCGACCAGCTCGCCGACCGCATCGCCGTGCTCGATCACGGCCACATCGTCGCCGAGGGCACCGCCGCCGAGTTGAAGAAGCGAGTTCACGATTCCGAGGTGCGGCTGGCGTTCGGTGACGACCATGCCTTCGACTCGGCCCGGCGACTTCTCCCGTCCGCGCGGCCGGTCCACGAGTCACGGCGGCTCGACATCTCCACCGACGACACGGTTTTCACCATCCGCACCACTCTCAACCTGCTCGACTCCGCGGGCGTCGAGGTGGTCGACGTCGACGTCCACACCCCCACCCTCGACGACGTCTTCTTCGCTCTGACCGGCTCGCCGGCCGAGGACCCCGCCGAGTCCGACACCAACACATCGGGAGCCGCGTGATGAGCACCCTCACCTATGCCGTGTCCGACTCCCGGGTCATGTTGCGCCGCAACCTCCGACGACTCGTCAAGTACCCGTCGCTGACCATCATGCTCATCGGCCTGCCGGTCGTGTTCCTGCTGCTGTTCGTCTTCGTCTTCGGCGGGCAGCTCGGCGCCGGGATGACCACGTCCGGCTGGGCCACCGGGCGTGCCGCGTACCTCGACTACGTCGTCCCCGGGATCATCCTGGTGACGATCGCCTCAGCCGTCCAGGGCTCGGCGATCGTCGTCGCGATGGACATGACCTCCGGCATCATCAACCGCTTCCGCACCATGGACATCGGACGGTCGTCGGTACTCGTCGGCCACGTCCTGGCCAGCCTCATCCAGGCGCTGTTCAGCATCGCGGTCGTTCTCGCGGTGGCGATCGCCCTCGGCTTCCGCCCCACCGTCGACCCGCTCGGATGGCTCGGCGCACTGGGCATCACCGTGTTGTTCTCGATCGCCCTGATCTGGCTCGCGATCTACCTGGGCCTCGCCGCGGACACCGTCGAGACCGCCAGCAACTCGCCGATGTTCCTGACGATCATGCCGTTCCTCAGTACCGGTTTCGTCCCCGCCGACTCGTTACCCGTCGGGGTCAAGCAGTTCGCGGAATACCAACCGTTCACCCCGGTGATCGAGGTTCTCCGCGGAGCCCTCACCGCTGCAACGGTTTCCACGGGCAGTGTGATCGCCGCGATCGCCTGGAGTCTGGGGATCGGCGCGGTATCGTACGGACTCGCCCTGCGCACCTACGAACGCCGGGCCATCACCTCCTGACCGACGACCGGAGCGAACCCTGTGAGCGACAAGGTCGACTTCAAGAAGACTCTCGACTCCTACCGGGCGAGACGCGGCGAGTTCCGCATCCTCGAGGTCCCGGAGATGCAGTACCTGATGATCGACGGGACGGGCGACCCCAACGACTCCCCCGACTTCGCTGCCGCGATCGAGACCCTGTACCCGGTGGCCTACAAGCTCAAGTTCGCGAGCAGCCGCGGACTCGCACGCGACTATGTTGTTCCACCGCTGGAAGGTCGGTGGTGGGCCGAGGACATGAGCGTGTTCACCGGCGCCCGTGACAAGTCGCGATGGAACTGGACACTCATGCTCATGATCCCGGAGTGGTTGCCCGACGACATGGTCGCCGCGGTGATCGAGACCGTGGGCGCGAAGAAGCCACCGCCCCGGCTCGACGACCTCCGCACCGGAGTGCTCGACGAGGGACTATGCGTTCAGACCCTGCACGTCGGTTCCTTCGACGACGAGGCACCCGTCCTCGCACGAATGCACGAGGAGTTCATCCCGGGCAACGCCCTCCGGCTGGCTGGGCGACACCACGAGATCTACTTCAGCGACTTCCGCAAGACCCCGCCGGAGAAACTCCGCACGATCCTGCGCCAACCCGTCGAGAGGACTCAGCGGTAGGGGTCGGTGACCTCACGCAGACGGACCAACGACTTCTCCAGAGCGGCGAAGTCGTCGGCGCCCAGATGATCACGCCATTCCTGTTCGATGGCCTCGACCTCCTGCGCCGCGATCTCACACAGTTCGACGCCACGGTCGCTGAGGGTCACCAGTCGGGCCCGACGGTCCGACGGATCGGGAACGCGTACCAGGTATCCCGCGGCCTCGAGCTGATCGACGATACCGCCGGCGGTCTGCTTGGTGACCCCCGCCTGCTCGGCGAGGTCGGTCAGCCGCATCGGCTCGGGCGCGAGCCGCTGCACCACGCGACTCTGCGCGAGGGTGATGTCGTCGGCCCCGACGGCGGCGAGCCGGGCCATGACCCGCCGTTCGATGGACCGGTGGGCCACGAACATCAGGACACCGAGGGCGGGTCGTTCGTCGGTCATACCGTTGACTTTAGTACGGAATCCTGACTAATATTGTCAGGCATCCTGACCATTCGGAACGGGAGCCCGTCATGGACAGCGACACCCTGTGGAACCACGTCGACGAGCAGCGGATCGACCTGGCCGCGCTGATCGAATCCCTCTCCGACGAACAGCTCGCGACACCTTCGCTGTGCGCCGGATGGACGGTCCGCGACGTCGCCGTCCACCTCACACAAAGCCACGCGGACGCACGACAGGTGATCACCTCGGCCCTCCGGTACGGCTTCCGCTTCAACACCATGATCCGTGAGATGGCCCTCCGCGATCCGACGACGCCGCCCGAGGCGGCAGAGAAACTTCGCGCGATGGTCGGCTCACGGCGCCACCCGTTCGCGACCAATGAACGTGCGCCCCTCCTCGACTCCCTCCTGCACGGCCAGGACATCGCCGTGCCACTCGGTATCGCTCGTCCGATGCCGGTCGACGCCGCCGCGGCCGCAGCGCAGGAGATCTGGGATGTCGCCTTCCCGTTCTTCGCCCGACGCCATAACCGCGGCCTCCGGTTCGTGGCCACCGACGTCGACTTCGCAGCCGGGTCGGGCCGGGTCGTCGAGGCCCCGATTCGCGACATCCTGATGGTCTTCGGCGGGCGTGTACCGGCGAGCGCGCTTCAGCCGTCTGACGGTTCGGACTCGGGTTCACGCACGGGCTGACTCCAGCTGGCCAGGATCGAGATCGCCTGCCGGGACGCCGATCCCGGCTCGGTGGTGTAGAGGTAGAGAGCCTGCTCGTTGTCTCCGGGCAGCACAAAGGTCTCGAAGTCGACGGTGACCTCGCCGACGACCGGGTGGACGAGCCGCTTCGAACCGAAGGTGCGCTGGTGTACCTGATGCTCCGACCACCACTGCCGGAACTCCGGGCTCGACACCGACAGCTCCCCCACCAGTTCGATGAGGTCGCGGTCCTCCGGTGCTCGTCCGGCCTCGAGCCGGAGTGCCTCGACGGCGTTGCGGGCCTGCACCTCCCAGTCGAGAAATAGGTTGCGCGCGTCGTCGGAGAGCAGCATCCAGCGAGCGTAGTTCCGTTCGCGTCCGGGCATGCGCTCGAAGTCGGCGAACAATGCGCACGCCATCCGGTTGGCCGCCAGCACCTCGGTCCGAGGGCCGAGGACCAGCGCGGGGTGCGCGTCGAGTGAATCGAGCAGCTGGCGCAGTCCCGGTCGCACCCGCTGTACCGCAGAGCGCGAGCGTGCGGCGGTGCGCGGAGTTCGAGTCGCCGAAACCAGGTCGTGCAGATGGGTGCGGCCTACGTCGTCGAGTCCGAGGGCACGCCCGATCGCGTCGATGACCTGCGTCGACGGGATGATGCGCCGGCCCTGCTCCAGGCGCGTGTAGTAGTCGGTGGACACTCCGGCCAGCACTGCCACCTCTTCGCGCCGCAGTCCCTTGACGCGGCGAACCCGCCCGTCGTCGGGGAGGCCGGCCTCCTGCGGGTCGCGCGCGGCCCGAGCACGGCGGAGGAAGTCCGCGAGTTCTCGATTCAGATCGGCCATGCCCACCATCATGCGCGCCCGGTGCGGACCGTGCCTGGGTCTGTCGGTCCCAGGTTGCCGGGTCCTGGGTTCGAGGTGGTCAGTTATGGCGTCCCACAGCGCCTTTCGGAACGCGATTCTGCTGTCACCGGTTCGACAGGAGAACCGCGATACCGCTGATCGAGTAGGCGACGAGCTTGCGAGGAACCGTATCGAAATCAGCCCTACCCACAGGAGGCAATCATGAACTACCCCACCGATCGTCCGGCCACCTGGTTCGTCACCGGCGCCTCGCGCGGCCTCGGCCTGGAGCTGGTCACACAACTGCTGCAGCGCGGTGACAACGTCGCCGCCACCACCCGCTCGACGGATCGACTGATCGAGGCCCTGGCCGATGTCGACACGAGCCGCATTCTCCCCCTGCAGGTGTCGCTCGCCGACGAAGCCGAGGTCACTGCTGCGGTCGCGGCCACACAGGATCTGTTCGGCGGCATCGACGTGGTGGTCAACAACGCGGGCTACGGCTTCCTCGCCGCAGTCGAGGAGGTCACCGACGCCGAGGCCCGTGACATGTTCGACGTCCAGATCTTCGGGGTCTGGAACGTGCTGCGGGCAGCGCTTCCCCACATGCGGGAACGCCGCAGCGGGCACATCATCAACGTGTCGTCGGTGCTCGGCCTGACCACATTCCCCGGCTGGGGACTGTACTGCGCCGGCAAGTTCGCGCTGGAGGGTCTCACCGAGTCGCTGGCCGCCGAGGTCGCCGAGTTCGACATCGCCGTCAACCTGATCGAACCCGGCTACATGCGGACCGACTTCCTGCGTCCCGCCTCGCTGGGCCTGCCGGAGTCCACGGTCGACGCCTACCCCGCCATCCGCGAGATGACCCAGGCGCATCAGGCCATGCCCGGCACCCAGCTCGGCGATCCGGCACGCGCGGCGTCGGCGATCATCACCGTCGCCGTCGAGGGCAACGCACCGTTGCACCAGCTCCTCGGATCGGACTCGCTCGAGTTCGCCGACGCCCGACTGAGCACGCTACGCGCGGAGTTCGACGCCGCGAAGAACCTCGCGGTGACCTCGGATCATCAAGGCTGATCCATGCAACCTCACTTCGGCGATGCGATTTCGGTCGAGGTCGCATCGCCGAAATGGCCTCTGCCGGTGACCGACTGGATACTCCGGTCGCCGAAATGCACGCCACTCGGTCGCTCGTCGAGTGCCCCGGGCAGGCTCTGACGTCTTCGTGCCCGAAGCCGAACCGGGTCGGCACCACTCGCGTCACGTCTATAGTCGGGTGGACACGGACTCGACCGAACGGATCACCATGTCGACAACAGTCGCCGAGCGGATCGTCGAAGAGCTCGAACGTGCCGGAGTGCAGCGTGTGTACGGGCTTCCGGGCGATTCCCTCAACGGTCTCACCGACGCCCTGCGCACCACCGAGGCCATCACCTGGCAGCACGTCCGCCACGAAGAGGCAGCCGCCTTCGCCGCCTCCGCCGAAGCTGCTCTCACCGGCGAACTCGCGGTCTGCGTGGGCAGTTGCGGTCCCGGCAACCTCCATTTGATCAACGGTCTCTTCGACGCCCATCGCAGTCGCGTCCCGGTGCTCGCGATCGCGGCCCACGTCCCCGGACCCGAGATCGGCAGCGGCTACTTCCAGGAGACCCACCCCGAACGGCTCTTCCGCGAATGCAGCGCCTTCTGCGAGATGGTCAGCACCCCCGACCAGATGCCGCGACTGCTCGACGTGGCGTTGCGGACCGCAGTGGAGCGACGCGACGTGGCGGTGCTCGTGATCCCCGGCGAGCTGTTCCTCAAACCGTGCCCCAAACGCCGTGCGGGAGCCCCGATCCGGCACGTGCCGCGCGTCGTGCGGCCCACCGATGCCGACCTGGCCCGCACCGCGGACACGCTCAACGCTGCCCAGCGCGTCACCATCCTTGCCGGTGCCGGCGTGCAGGGCGCCCACAATGAGGTCGTCGGGCTGGCCCGCGCGCTACAGGCCCCGATCGTGCATGCGTTGCGGGGCAAGGAATTCATCGAGTACGACAACCCGTACGACGTGGGAATGACCGGGCTGCTGGGCTTTTCGTCGGGCTATCGCGCGATCGAGAAGTGCGACACCCTGCTGATGCTGGGCACCGACTTCCCGTATCAGCAGTTCTACCCGTCCAAGGCGACCATCATCCAGGTCGACATCCGCGGCGAACAGATCGGACGTCGCTGCCCGGTCGACGTACCGCTGGTCGGCGACGTCGGCGACACCGTGCGCGCGCTGCTTCCGCTGATCTCGACCGGCCGCGACCCAGAACACCTGACGACGTCGCTCGCCCACTACACCAAGGCACGTCGGCGTCTGGACGAACTGGCCGACAACGACCGTAACCGGGCACCCATCCACCCCCAGTACCTCACCCGGCTGATCAGCGAGAAAGCCAGTGCAGACGCCGTGTTCATCCCCGACGTCGGCTCTCCGGTCGTGTGGGCGGCGCGGTATCTGGTGATGAACGGCGCCCGCCGCCTGATCGGTTCGTTCACCCATGGGTCGATGGCGAATGCGGTCTCGCAGGCCATCGGCGCGCAAACCGCCTTTCCGGGGCGCCAGATCATCGCACTCGCTGGCGACGGCGGACTCGCGATGCTTCTGGGCGAGCTTCTGACCATCACCCAGAACAAACTGCCGGTGAAGATCGTCGTCTACAACAACTCCTCGCTGAACTTCGTCGAGGTGGAGATGAAGGCGGCCGGGTTCGTCAACTACGGGACAGATCTGGAGAACCCCGATTTCGCGAAACTCGCCGAGGCCGTCGGAATCCGTGGACGCAAGGTCGAGCAGCCCGACGATCTCGCCGGTGCCATCGACGAGTTCCTGGCTCACGACGGCCCGGCGCTGCTCGACGTGACGACGGCCCGACAGGAATTGTCGATCCCGCCGACCATCACCGCCGCGCAGGCCAAGGGATTCACCCTCTACGCCCTGCGCACTGTGTTGTCCGGCCGCGGCGACGAGCTGGTCGATCTCGCCGAGACCAACGTGTTCCGGCGGCTGTTCGACTGACGGCCACCGGTTCTCAGTTCCGGTAGGCGGCATCGAGTAGCGCCGAGGCCACGACAAGTTCGGCAGGAGTGGCATCGCGCAGGTCGATGACCTGCCGCAGTTGTGGGCGTGTTGCATCGACGGACAACGGTTCGGGTTGTCCGTGGACTTCGTCACGAATGACGGTGAGGACTTCGTTGAACCGTCGGGCTATGTCGGGTCGTCGGTTGATGCGTTCGGGGTTGGGTGGCGCCCCTGGTTCGGCGTTCAACTGCCAGGCACATCTGCCTTCGTCGGACCCGTCGGCGATCATCCTGGTCGAGTATTGACCGGGCTGGTCACCGACCATGTGGTGGTGGCGGGTACAGGCGGGAGTGAGGTTGTCGATGTCGGTGAATCCGCCATCTCCCCAATCGGTGTGGGCGTGATGCATTTCCACGTGTGTGGTGGGTATGTCGCAGTCCGGGCTGGAGCACATCTCGCCGTCAGGTCGGGCGAACGAGACGAGCCGCTGTTCCATGGTGGCGAGTCGTTTGCCGCGTCCGAAGTACAGCGGGACCGCCGTGGCGTCTTTGAAGACCGCCAACCAGGGCTGCACGTCGGCGCCGATGGCGATGAGGTCTGCGATGGGGACGAGGGTGCCGTCGGCGCTGGTGGCGAACCCGGTTTCGCGGATGAGGTCGTCGAGTTCGGCTTTGGCGATCAGCTGGACCGGCAGGCCTCGGTGGGTCTTGCCGAGCATTCCGTCGTCGAACACCGCTTTCAACAGCGCGTCGAAGGCGTCGTGGTTGCGCTGGGCCGGGGTGCGGTGGTCGCGGTCGGCAGCGGCCGCGACCGCCTCCGGGTCGGCGTCCTCGATCGATCCGCTCGGCGATCCGGGATCGGTGGGGTTGTTCATGCCGGGCCGGGCCCAGACGGCCAGGAAGGTCATGATCCGCGCCCGCGCCAGAGGCGTGAGGTTGGCGATGAGTTTGGAGGTCCCGTCCGCGCGTTGCCGGTTCACCTGGAGGTTGCGGCGGCGTGCGCGGTCGTCGTGGTCGGTGAGGGTGCCGTCGGGATCGAGATGGGCCAGCAGGCGGGCACCGACCTGACCGATCTCGGCAACTGTGAGGGTGGCGGCGTATTCGGCCAGGGTCTGTTCGGCGGCGGCCCGCACGTCGTGTGGGATGGCATGCGGGATCTGGTCCATCACGTCCATCACCGCATGAACATGGGCAGACCCCACCCGGCCGTCGGCCAATTCCCGGGCGAGCGTGGGAGTTCGGGTTCGAGGGGTTGTCCGGTGGTGAGGTCGGCGTAGGTGGCGGTGGCTTTCACCTCGGCATGGCGCCTACCGGGGAAGGTGATCCGCAGGCGGTGTTGCATGTACTGGATGATGCTGCGGTGACCGGTCTTTCGGGCCAGGTTGCGGTTCTCGGCCTCGACGATCTGCTGGTTGCCGGCGTAGGTGAGGCGGACGATCAAACGCTCGTTCTCGGCAGCCACCTTGGCGATCTCGGCATCCGACAATCGAGAGAGGTCAGTGTTCTGCAGCCGGTTGGTGAGGGCGTGCATCTGCTCGATGATCTCGACCGCGTCTGACGGTACCGAGCCTTCGGCGTCGACGGTTGCAGTGGCGGCCACGATCATCACCCCCAAGATTCCGTGGCTCGAATGTATGTTCGATACTACACGCGGATCCGGCGTCGCGCATGAGAACTCCACAGGGGTCGCGTCGCCGATAGGCTGCACATCAACGCGTTTCGGACGCGGTCGCCAATCCCTCGAGCGCTTCCTCCAGATGACTCGGCCACTCGCCTTCGGCGACCTGATGCACCGCCGACTCCCCGGCGAACGCGCTCGAGATGACCACGTCGGGGTCGACGTGCGCCAGCAGATGCAGACTCTCCGCGAGAGTCGACGCATCACTGAACGGTAGGTAACCGGCTGTCCATCTCCCGGACGCGTTGACGTACAACGTGTCCCCGGTGAAAAGATACCGGAGCCCATCGTCGCCCGGCACCAGATAGCAGGTGCTGCCGGGCGTATGCCCCGGCGTCGGGATCACCTCGACCCCGTTGTCGTCGACGTACCGTTCCGCGATTGCGATGTCCACGCGCGCGAAGCGGCCGATCCGCTCGATCTCGGGTGCCGGCGCGTGCAGCGTCGCCCCGAACCGATCTTCTACGCGGCCGAGGATCGGGCCGGCCTCGTCCTGATGCGACAGGTACTGGTCGTCCACACCACCCAGCTTCTCCAGATCGTCGAACTCGGCGTCCGACGCCATCGAGTAGAACAGCGCGTTGCGGTCGGACATCCACAGATAGGCATGGGTGGTGAGGCCGGGGAACGGGTTGTCGGTGGTCGTCTCCCAGAGGTCGGGTAGCACCTGGCGCATCAGATCTCCTCGTCGAGCGGTGATGGTTACGCCTTCACCGTGCAACTTCAAGTGAACTTCAGGTCAAGGGGCGGGACGTGCGAAGCGTGACCCCCGAGTGATACACATGAATCAATTCGTCTCAAACGGTTGGGGGTTCCCGTGTCCGCAGTGCTGCCGAGTCGCTCGACCGACGACGCCCCCGCCTTCCCGAGTGGGGTCACCTACGAAGCCGCGATGTCGAACCGGAAGCTCCGCCGTGCGCGCGCCCTCGTCCGCAGGATCACCGGCAAGGACCTCTACCCCGAGCCCGAACACCTGCGCACCTTCGCCGAGGACATGTTCCGCACCGACCCGGTGGCCGAACGGTTCGTCGACGAGGTCTACGGAGCGCTCGGCCCCGAAGCGGCGCGCGCACTACTGGACAAGGCCCTGACCGACGGACTCGACAGCGTCGAGAACCCGCCACCCGCCCTCGTCGAACTGTTCGAGGAGTTCGAGACCGTTCCCGACTGGGTCGACCCGCAGCTCATCGCCGAGGGCGAGGCGATCTGGCGCCGCTGGGGCACCGGCCTGTTCAGTGTCGCCGGCGGGATCACCCTCGAGATGTACACCGAGGCCGCGGTCGCCAAACCGCTGTCCCTGGCGGGCGGATACGCGGGCGACAACGCGCTGCGACGCTTCCTGGAGACGGCCCGGTTCTGGATCGACGTCTCCCAACCCGGCGCGCTGCTGACCCCGGGATCGGCCGGCCGGGCCACGGCGATGCGGGTCCGCGTGATGCATGTGTGGGTTCGACGCACCGTCGCCGAGCACCCGGAGTGGGACGTCGAACGATGGGGCGAGCCGATCAGCCAGTCGTATCAGCTGCTCACCCTGCTCGGCGGTAGCGTCGTGCCGGCGTCGGCGCTGTGGCTCACCGGGGTCCAGACCACACCACGCGAGATCCGCGTCCTGCTGCACTACCAGCGCTACCTCGGGCACCTCCTCGGCGTGCGGACCCAATGGTTCCCCGAGACCATCGCCGACTCGCTGCGACTCCTGGCGTTCGTCAACACCACACGCAGCTACGACGCGGGAACCGACGGCGCCGAACTCATCGAGTCGTTTCCCGCCGCGTTCGCCAATGAGAACGCCACGGGCCTCAAGCGGATCCGCGGCCGATACAACGCGATGATGTACGCCGCCTACTCGACGATCTACATGATGCCGACGACGCGCTTTCGCTATGACATGCCCAACCCGGTCCCGGGACTCGCACTGATCCTGCTGCGGTTTCCCGCCGTGACACTCGTCGAGACGCTGCGGCGGATCTCCCCGACGTTCCGTCGTCTGCACGAGAAGGCGATGTGCCGGCACCGGGAGAACTGGCACGACTGGCAGTCCTCGGGACGCCCCGCAGAGTTCGCACACGGCAAGGGGCTGCGACGCTGACGCCCACCCGACATCGTCTCGAGTACGGGACAGGACACCGACCACGGTTTTGCCAGTGGAACCGGCACGATTAGCGTTGTCGAAATGACCCAACCCCCGATCACGGAACCGACGGCAGCCGGCGAGGCGCCCGACCTCGAGACGCGCGTCGGCCACTACTACGTCCTCGACGGCTCCTACGAGGTGGGACGCGAGAAGGTCCGCGAATACGCCCGCGCGGTGCAGGACTACCACCCCGCGCACTGGGAGCCCGAAGCCGCTGCCGCACTCGGGTATTCGGGACTCGTCGCACCGCTGACGTTCACGTCCATCCCGGCGATGGCGGCGAACCGCGAGCTGTTCGAGTCCGTGATCGTCGGCTACGACACCTACGTGCAGACCGAGCAGGTCTTCGAACAGCACCGGCCGATCGTCGCCGGTGACGAACTCGTGACCGACGTCGAACTGTCGGGCGTGCGCAAGGTCGCGGGCCGAGAACTGATCACGGTGACCAACACCATGACCGACGCCGCGGGCGAAAAGGTGCACACGATGCACACCACCGTCGTTGGCGTGACCGCCGAAGAGGTCGATCCGGGCCTCAGCGCCGCGGTGCGCAAGGTGATGATGCACGACGTCAACATCTTCAGCCACGAGGACACCCACCACCTGTACGAGAAGACCGTCCGGCCCGAGGGCGAGATCCGCGTCGCCGACGGCTCGACGCGCCCGTCCGGCGCCCGGTCCTTCGACGAGCTGTCAGTCGGCGACGAACTGCCGGTCCACACTGCCCGGATCTCCCGCGGTGATCTCGTCAACTACGGCGGTGTCGCCGGCGACGCCAACCCCATCCACTGGGACGAGGCGGTGGCCAAGCTCGCCGGTCTGCCCGACGTGATCGCGCACGGGATGTTCACCATGGGCCTCGGTGCGGCGTTCGTCGCCTCGTGGTCCGGCGACCCGGGCGCCGTCACCCGCTATTCGGTCCGCCTGTCGCAGACGGTTCCCGTGTCGGCCGTCGACGGTGGCGAGATCGAGTTCAGCGGGCGCATCAAGTCTCTCGACCCGGAGACCCGGACCGGCGTCGTCATCATCGTCGCGAAATCGGGCGGCCGGAAGGTGTTCGGTCTCGCGACCATGAACATCCGCTTCGCCTGACCCTCCGACTCGTCCACGACGACGCGCCGGATCGCGTCGTCGTGGGGTCGGCGCAGGTCTGTCAGTACTCACCCTTGATGACGAAGTACGAGCCGCGAATCGTGCCGGCGAGTTTCGACTTCTGCCGCGCGAACTTGAACTTCGACTCGAGTTCCACGGGCACGTCCATGCCGTCGGACAGTTTGAAGCCGACGGCGCGTTTGCCTGCCGGATCGATGCTGTACATGACGTTGACCGCGAGCCCCGACTCGTAGAACACGTACGACATGTGGAGGCCATCGACCTCGAAGTCGCTGACCTCGAGCGGGCGTGAGGCGATCGCGATGTCGCGTTCCTCGGCGAGGATGCGGGTGACCCGCTGGAGAACCTCAGGCGCCTCGACGGCAGGGACCACGGTGAAGTCGTGTGCGTATTTCGTTTTGTAATACCGGGATTCGTTGGCTCTCAGGCCGGCGAGGGCGTCCGTCACCGGTGAGGACTCGAGGCCTTGTGTAGAGACGTGCTTGAAATCGACGACGTGTCCCATGTCTACTCCCGCTTCGCTGTCGCACACCCGGTGGCCACAACACTAGAGCCCCCGACGGGTGTCGGGGGCTCTGGTGCCTGCGGGCTGCAGAAGGATCACTCCAGGATGAAGACCGGGATCTCTCTGTCGGTCTTGGTCTGGTACTCCGCGTAGGGCGGGTAGGCCGCGACCGCGATCTCCCACCAGTGGGCGCGCTCGTCGCCGCTGATCTCACGCGCGGTGAGTTCCTTGACCTCGGTGCCGTCCTGCACGGTCACCTGCGGGTTGGCCTTGACGTTGAAGTACCAGGCCGGATGCTCGGGAGCACCGCCCTTGGACGCCACCATCGCGTACTTGCCGTTCTCCTCCACCCGCATCAGCGGGACGTACCGCTTCTTGCCGGACTTCGCGCCGGTGGTGGTGAACAGGACGATCGGGCGGTCCATGACCTGGACACCCTCGGTGGTGCCCTGCTCGAGGATCTTCTGGGTCTGCTCGCGGACCCAGCCTTCAGGACTCAATTCTGCGTTGGCACTCATGGGGGCGATAACACCTCGCCACGCGTCTTTATTCCGCGACACCCTCGGGCCGACGGTACAAACCGTCGACGAACACACCCGCCAGCCGTTGGTTGTAGTCGAGTTCTCGCCCGGGCACGCGCTGGCACAGCAGCGCGACCGCGTGCAAGAGCTCGGTCGCGCCGACGTCCGCACGGAGGTCGTCGGCACCGGCCGCCAGCAGTGAGGCAACTGCCGGCTCGAGCCGATTCGCGAAGTGATCCGCCAGAGCATCGAACGCCGGATCCCCCGAGTGCAGCGCCGAGGCGAGTCCTCTCTTGGCGCCGACGAACTCGGTGTACCGCTGTACCCATTCCCTCAGCGCCGCGGCCGGATGATGAGAATTCCGTAACTCGTCGGCCAGATCCACGCAGGCGTCGATCTCCTTCTCGAGTACGGCGGCCACGAGATCAGAACGCTTCGGAAAGTGGCGATACAGGGTGCCCACGCCGACTCCGGCGAGATCGGTGATCTCCTTGGCCGGCGCGTCCACCCCCGCCTTCGCGAAGACCGATTTCGCCGCATCGACCAGCGCGACGACGTTGCGTTGCGCATCTGCCCGCTTCGGGCGCGGTCGCAGTCCGCCGTCGGCCACCGCCGCCGTGTCGGCCTCGTTCAAGTCCACGCCACCACCCTTTCACGACACGACGTTCCGGAAAAGCATTCCGGAAACCCTTGTGTACCGGAACACCGTTCCGTATATTAGCGGAATAGCATTCCGCTTAGGGGCAACGGCCGTCGGCCGACTCCGAACCCACCCTTCAGGGAGAGTCTCATGCAATACCGCCCACTCGGCCGGACCGGGATCAAGGTCAGCCCCTACGCGCTCGGCACGTTGTTACTCGGCGCGTCAATGGGAAACGCCGACCACGACGAGTCGGTCCGCCTCATCCACACCGCCCTGGACGCCGGCATCAACTTCGTCGACACCGCGGACGCCTACTCGCTGCCGCCGCATGGCGCGTCTGAGGTCGTCGTCGGCAAGGCGCTCCGCGGTCGCCGTGACAACGTGGTGCTGGCAACGAAATTCAGTCGCCCGATGGGTGACGACCCGAACCGTCGGGGCGCCTCACGTCGGTGGATCGTGACCGCGGTGGAAGAGTCCCTGCGTCGCCTCCAGACCGACTACATCGACCTGTACCAGGTCCACCTCCCCGACCCCGACACCGATCCGGAGGAGACCCTCTCCGCCCTCACCGACCTGATGAGCAGCGGCAAGATCCGCGCCATCGGTTCCTCCAACACGCCGGTCTCGGACATCGTCGACCAGCAGTGGATCGCCGATCGACACGGCCTGCGCCGGTTCCGCACCGAGCAGGCACCGTATTCACTCCTCAACCGGGGCATCGAGACCGAAGTACTGCCGACCGCGCAACGTTTCGGCATGGGCGTCATCGCCTGGGGCCCGCTCGGCCAGGGGATGCTCACCGGCCGGGTCCGCCGCGGGCAGACGAACGACCTGGTCCGCTCCGGCATGATCAAGGCCCTCGACGACGAGAACCGGCTCGACGCGGTCGAGGAACTCGCCGCGCTGGCGGCGGAATCGGGTATTCCGATGACGCACATGGCGATGTCATTCGCCATCACCCACCCCGGTATCACCAGCGCCCTGATCGGGCCGCGCACGATCCCGCAGCTCGAAGACCTTCTCAAAGGGCTCGACGCCGCGCTGCCCGACGATGTTCTCGACCGCATCGACGAGATCGTCCCGCCGGGAACGGACATCGGCCGACTCGATCAGACCTACCTACCCCCGGCCATCCTCGACCCAGCCCTGAGACGTCGTCCTGTCCACGCTCGTGCCGGTCGCACTGCCGCCTGATCCGAACCGGTCTCGCGGCCCGGTGTCTCCACCACCAGGGTGTCAGACCGTGCCGCTACCGTGGTGACACCGGACCCCCCGCACGAGCGACAGAGACGCCGATGACCGCAGCACACGATCCAGATGCCGAGACGACGAGCACCGTTCCCATCTCGACACCGGTCGGGCGGCTACTGATCACCGGAGACGACGCCTCGATCGTCCGCGTCGCCTGGAGCGACGAGGACGCACAGTCCGATCTCTCGTCCGCGAAACCGGTTGTCGCAGAAGCGGTACGCCAGCTCCACGCCTACTTCGACGGTTCGTTGACGACGTTCGATCTCCCGATCGAACTCTCCGGGGTGTCCGCATCGGCCCGGGCGGTCCTGACCGCCCTGCACCGCGACGTTCCGTTCGGCGCAACTGTCACCTACGGGCAACTCGCGACGATGAGTGGGACCGGCATCCCGGCGCGCAGCGTCGGCTCGATCATGGGCGTCAACCCGACTCCCCTGCTGATCCCCTGCCACCGCGTCGTCGCAGGTGACGGCCTGGGCGGATTCTCCGGCGGCCTCCCCGGTGAAGGTCTGGCGACCAAACGGTGGCTCCTCGAGTTCGAAGGTGCGCTCCCGCCGACGTTGTTCTGATCTGGGGGCAGAGCCCTCTCGATCTTGTTAGCGTCCCCGCAGGGGCACCTTCAGGGACGAACCGAGGAGACTCATGCGGACCAGACGATCACGCGTCGCCACTTCTCTCATCGCCACCGCGTGCGCTGTCGTCACCGCACTAGGCGTCGCCACACCCACGGCAACCGCCTCCCCGAGCACGCCGCATCAGGCGGCCACCACTTCGGGCAACGGGCTCTGTCTGGACCTCGGCTCACCGGAGGCCAAACGCGCACTCCGGGTGATCGGCCCGCCTTTCCGCGGTAGCGATGCGACGTGGGTCGCGCGGAAGGGGCCGTTGAGCCGATCGCTCAACCGCACGCCCAACTGCCCGCCCCTGCTGTGGGCCGTCTTCGACACCTCACGCGGAACCGTGTCCTCCCCGGTCGCCGTTCTGCTGTTCCGGCCTGGCAAGTTCCTGGGCCTGACGACCAAGCCCACCGGATACACCCGGGTCACCGGTTCGACGCCGGTGAGCGTCACCGTCGCCTACCGGTGGCCGCGCGGCACCGATGCGAACGCGAACCCGTCGGGTGGCCCGGTGTCGTCGATCTTCGTGCCGATCTTCGACCGCGTCTACCGGTTCGGGGACCTTCCGCCCGGAGTGCACTGACCGGGAGGCTCACAAGATGCGCTCCCCGGCCCCGATCGTCGGGACCGCGGCAAGCAGTTCACGCGTGTAGGGATGCTCCGGGTCACCGAAAACGCGGTCGGCCTCGCCGTACTCGACGACCTCTCCCCCGCGCATGACCAGGATGTCGTCGGCGACGTGGTGGATGACGCCGAGATCGTGCGAGATGAAGACCAGCGAGACACCGGTTTCCACCTGCAGCATTGCGAGCAGGTCGAGGATGCGGGCCTGGATGGAGACGTCGAGAGCCGACACGGGCTCGTCGCACACGATCACCGACGGTTCCGGCGCCAGCGCGCGGGCGATGGCGACTCGCTGGCGCTGTCCGCCGGACAGGTGCAGCGGGTGACGCCGGCGGAACGCATCCGACAGTCCGACGCTGTCGAGCAGCTCGGAGATGCGGTCGTCGACCGCTGTGCCGTGCAGGTTCCTCGAACGCAGACTGTCGCGCAGGATGCGTTCGACGTTCCACCGGGGATCGAAGGAGCTGAGCGGGTCCTGGTAGATGACGGAGATCTGGTGACGGTTCGCGCGTCGTTCGACATCGGACAGTTCGCTCCACGGGCGCCCGTTCAACTCGACGGTCCCCGAATCCGGGTCGGTGAGCCCGAGGACCATGCGGGCCGTCGTCGTCTTACCCGACCCGGATTCGCCGACGATGCCGAGTGTCTTGCCGGGTAGGACGTCGAAACTGACGCCGCGCACTGCCGGCCGCGCCGTCTTGTCCTTGCCGTGGAACGACTTCCGGAGATCCTGGACACGCAACGCGGGGGGCGCCTCGGCACTCGACGGCACCAGGGTTTCCGGGAGCGTCTCGCCACTGGTCAGGAGCGTGCCCTTGGAGGTTCGCGACGGCACCGACGCCAGCAGGCTCTTCGTGTAGTCGTGCGTCGGGTTGCGCAGCACGTCGTCGGTGGACCCGTACTCGACGATCTCCCCGTGCCGCATCACCGCGACGCGGTCGGCGAGACGCGCGACGACCGCGAGGTCGTGGGAGATCAGGATGACCCCGTTGCCGCGGTCCTTGGCCTCGCCGAGGACGTCGAGGATCTGGGCCTGGACGGTGGCGTCCAGGGCCGTGGTCGGTTCGTCGGCGATGAGTAGCTTCGGGTCCTGGGCGAGGGCCGAGGCGATCAGTGCCCGCTGGCGAAGACCCCCGGAGAGTTCGTGCGGGCGTTGCGCCGCTCGGACACCGGGCTCGGGGACCCCGACCAGTGTCAGCAGTTCGACGATCTTCTCCTCACGTTCGGCACGCCGGAGTGGTGATCGGCGCCGGAAGACCCCGCCGCCACGACTATCGGGGTGGGCGGTCAGGGCCTCCCCGATCTCGCTTCCGACGGTGCGCAGTTGGTCCAGCGAGACCAGGGCGTCCTGGAGGACGAATCCGATGTCCCGGCCGCGTAGCCGCCGCCAGTCGCGGTCTTTGTACCCGAGGAGCGACCGACCGTCGAAAGCGATGGTCTCGGCGCTGATCCGGGCCCCCTCACCGGTGAGTCCGATGAGCGTGCGGGCGGTGACAGACTTCCCTGACCCGGATTCGCCGACGATCGCGAGGCATTCGCCCGCGTTCACCGAGAAGGAGACGCCTTTGACCACCTCGCGGCCGCCGAAGGCCACGTGCAGGTCGCGGATCTCGGCAAGCGGGGTTGTGGAGTCGTCGGTGCCGGCGGAGTCGACGCTCCGGTCCTCGAGGGGAGTCGCAACTGCGGTCATCGGGTGGTTCCTTCCAGACGGGCGCCGAGGTGGCGTCCCACGGTGGTGAATGCCAGGGCGGTGATCACGATGACGAGGCCCGGGAAGATCTCGAGCCACCAGGCCACGGTGATGTAGGTGCGTCCGGCGTCGAGCAGGGCACCCCACTCGGGTGACGGAGGTGCGACGCCGAGACCGAGATAGGCCAACCCCGAGGCCCAGATGATCGCCTGACCGACACCCAATGTCGCGGTGACGATCATCGGTCGTAGTGCATTGGGAGCGATGTGCTGCACGAGGATTCGCGTCCGCGAATGCCCGAGCGCCGTCGCCGCCTCGATGTAGGCAGCATTGCGGACGGTCAGGACCTGGCCGCGGATGATGCGTGCATAGCCCGGGGCGATACCGATCCCGATCGCGAAGATCAGCGTATACGGGCCGGGCCCGAACACCGAGGTCAGAAGGAGCCCGAGCAGGATCGTCGGGAAGGCGAACAGGACATCGATCCAGCGATTGGCCAGGGCCTGCGCGATCCGTCCCGACAGGCCGGCCGTGATTCCCAGCGCCACGGCGAGGACCAGTGCCACCGCCACCGCGCCGAGCCCGATGGCGAGGGACTGTTTGGTGCCGAAGATGATGCGACTCAGCAGGTCTCGACCGGACAGGTCGGTACCGAACGGATGTGCCCACGTCGGGGGCGACAGCGTCGCGTCGAGGTCGATGGCGAGCGGGTCGTACGGCGCGATCAGCCCGGGCACGACGGCCGCCAGGAGCAACAGGACGAGCACGCCGAGCGCGGCGATCAGGGTGGGTGGCAGCGCCCACGGCCGGCGGGAGGTCTCCGGTAGCGCGGTGACCGTGCTCCGTGACGTCTTGATGGATCGGTGTTTCTCGGAAGACGACGTGTGGGACGACGTCGTGTCGGGTGCCGTCCCGGTGGACGGTTTCTGGATGGTCACGGGACCTCGATCCGGGGGTCGATGACGGTGTAGAGGAAGTCGACCAGCAGGTTGGCGACGGTGTAGATCGCGGCGACGAGCACGACGATGCCGCTGACCAGTGGCACGTCACGGGAGCCGGCCGCTGCGACGAGGGTCTGTCCGATACCCGCACGGGCGAACACGGTCTCGGCGATCACCGCACCGGAGAGCAGCGCACCCATGGCCCAACCGGAGACCGTGACGGCGGGAATGACCGAGTGCCGCAGCACATGTCGAGCACGCACCGAGAGGTCGCCGAGGCCACGGCTCCGCGCGGTGAGAACGAACGGCTGGTCGAGTGCGCGGGCGAACTCGTCGCGGGCGATGCTGCCGAGGAATCCGGCCAACGGAATCGCGAGCGTGAGCACCGGCAGGACCAGTCCGCGCAGCGAGTCACCGCTCTCGACCGGGAACCAGGCCAGGTTGATCGCGAAGACCACCAGCAGAATCGAACCCAGCCAGTACTGCGGGAGCCCGGCGCTCACGGTCTCGAGCAGGGCGCCGAGCGCTCCGCCCGGACCGCGGCGGCCGGCGGTCAGCGTCGTGGTCACCAGGACCAGCAGCCAGGCCACGATCAGCGCGCTGATGGTCAGCACCAGAGTGGGTCCGAGCTGGGCGGCGATCACCTCGGTGACCGGTTCACTCAACTGGTACGACGTCCCGAGGTCGCCGCGCAGCAGACCCTGCAGGTAGTGCAGGTACTGCTGCCAGATCGAATCGGTGAACCCGAACTGGTCGTTGACCGGGCCCAGCTCGTCGGGAGTGCGTTCGCGGCTCTCCCCCGACGACAGGTTCAGCAGCAGCGTCGCGCGGTCGCCGGGCGCGAGCACCTGCAGGAGGAAGGTGATCGTCGCGGCAGCCCACAGTACGAACACGGCCGAGCCTAGTTTGCCGAGCCATCGCAGCCAGGCCGCGGAACCCCCGCGGCGTCGACTCCGGGTCGGCTCGGTCGCCGACTCCGGGTCGATGATCGTCGTCTTGTCGACCTGGATCGTCATCGCACAAACCTCGCATCCGCGAACACCGGTTCACCCTGGGATTTCTCGACCCACACGTCGTGCAGCCTGGGGTTGGCCGCGATCGAGGTCGTCTGTGTGTAGAGGCCGATCGACAGAGCCTGGTCGCCGATCAGTTTCTGGGCCTTGCTGTAGAACTCGCGCTGCTCTGCCGGGTCCGCCGAACTGTTGGCCTTCTCGATGAATCCCTGCAGGACCGGGTCGTTGTAGTACGCCGTGTTGTGCGGGTTCGGCGAGTCCTCCAGCCGCTGACGCCAGTTGATGTGGAGTAGCCCCGGGGTCGGACTCGTCCAGTAGCCGACGTAGGCGTCGTAGGTGGGCGCCTTGGCGTAGTTGCCGCCGAAGTACTCGCTCTGCGTCGCCGGGACGAGTTCGATGTCGAAACCGAC
Organism: Gordonia metallireducens; assembly: GCF_021245825.1. Lineage (NCBI taxonomy): Bacteria > Bacillati > Actinomycetota > Actinomycetes > Mycobacteriales > Gordoniaceae > Gordonia > Gordonia metallireducens. Next base: position 71,349 of record NZ_JAJQJP010000022.1, read on the forward strand.
GTCGCGCGCCTGGTAGGCGATGTTCTGCAGGATCGCCGCCCCCTCGGGTCCGACGATGGCGTCGGCGGCGTACACCACGCGGGCGGTGAGACGCCGACCGTCCTTGGTGCGGATGCCGTCGGAGTCGCGGGCAGTCCAGCCGGCCTCGTCTAGCAGTGCATTCGCCTTGTCCGGATTCCGGACGTAGGCCCCGGCGGCCGGGTCGTAGTCAGGAGTGCTCTGACTCAGCGCGCCGTTCGAGTTGAACGGCACGACGCCGAGAAATGCTGTCTCGACTGCCTTCTCGCGGTCGGCCGAGTAGGCGAACGCCTGACGCACCCGGACGTCGTCGAATGGTGCGTGGTCGACGTTGAGAGTGATCGCGTTGGGTCGTCCCGGCGTCACGTACTGCCTGGTCTGGAACCGTGTCGTCGCGTCGGCCCAGTTGATGGCCGGGACGTTGTAGATGACGTCGGATGATCCGCTGGTCAGCGAGCCGTACCGCAGCACCGGGTCCTTGAGGAACTTCCAGATCACCTTGTCGACATAGGCGGGTCCCTGGTGTTTCGCGTTGGCCGGCGCCGAGTTGTAGTCCGGGTTCCGCACGAAGGTGATGCTGCGGTTGCGATCCCAGCGCTCGATGATGAACGGTCCGGACCCGACCGGTTTCGAGCAGTTCTCCTTCTTCCCCCGCGCGAGAGCGGTCGGCGACTGAATCCCGAAGTAACCCTGGGTCAGAACCGTCAGAAGCGGGCTGTACGGCTGCTTCAGGTGCAGGGCGTAGGTGTTGCGATCGAGAACCTCGCCGCCGGCGTAGTACTGCCCGATGTAGGCCATCACCGTTCCGTTGGGGGCGTCCGGATCGAGGTACTTGTCGAAGTTGGTCTTCACCGCGGTCGCGTCGAGATCGGTTCCGTCGCTGAACTTCACACCGGGCTTGAGATGGAAGGTGTAGGTCTTGCGATCCGGGGAGATCTCCCAACTCGTCGCCAGCCACGGCACCGGCGTCCCGTCGTCGTCGAGCGAGACGAGGTTGTCGAGATATTGCCGTGCGAGGTAGGCGTTCTGCACCCAACCGCCATGGATGCACGGCGGTTCCTGCTCGTGTCCATACTCGATGACGCCGCCGTCGAGGTAATCGCCGGCCGCTGCGGGAACACCCGTCGACGTACCGTCTCCGGTGGCCGGGCGATCGCCGCACGCCGACAGCAGCGCAGCGGCCGACAGGCCGACTGCCAGTAGGGCTCGAGTCCGTCTGGAACGGACAGATCTGAACACGCCAGGTACTCCTCGATATCGAGAGTCGTGAATCGACAGTGGTGGAAAGCCGATTGAACAAGTTCGGACCGCGGGATCGGCGGGTCGGCGCCGATGTCGCGACACACTGAAACGGCAGCGGTGACCCGCGGTCAGCTCGTACGGTAATGATCGGCGGCGTCGGCGTCAGTCTTTGGATTCACCCTGAGCACAACGACGCACGGGACGAGGGGCGAAAGTACCGTCGTCCGGGTGTCAGAGCCAGAACCCTTGCGTTTCGCAGCATTCGTGATGAACACGACGTCCCACATCCTGCACGGGGCATGGCGTGCTCCCGATGCGCGACAGACGGACTTCAACTCCCTCCAGCACTGGATCGACCTCGCAAAGACGTTGGAAGAGGCCAGATTCGACTTCATCTTCTTCGCCGACGTCGTCGGACTCTACGACGACTACCAGGGCGACTGGAAGAAGTTCGTCGACACCGGCCTGCAGATCCCGAGCAACGATCCGCTGGTTCTCGCCTCCGCGCTCGCATCGCACACCGAGAACCTGGGCATCGCGATCACCAGCTCGATTCTGCAGGAACATCCCTTCGACTTCGCCCGCAAGATCTCCACACTCGATCACGCCTCCAACGGGCGCATCGCGTGGAACATCGTCACCAGCCTGTCCCAGAATGCTTGGCGCAACTTCGGATACGACGGCATCACTGCCCACGACGATCGCTACGCGTGGGCCGAGGAGTACGTCGACGTCGTCTACAAACTCTGGGAGGGCAGCTGGGATGACGGCGCCCTGATCCAGGACAAGGTCCGCGGCATCCACGCCGATTTCGACAAGGTGCACAAGATCCATCACGTCGGCGACCGGTACCGCGTCGAGGGTCCGCACCTGGTGGCCCCCTCGCCGCAGCGCACACCGGTGCTGTTCCAGGCCGGTTCCTCGCCCACGGGCCGACGGTTCGCCGCCCGCAATGCCGAGGCGCAGTTCATCGTGTCGCCCACGCCGCAGGCGGCGAAGGGCCTCGTCGACGACACCCGCCGTCTGGCCACCGCGGCCGGCCGCGATCCGCAGGACATCCAGTTCTTCCAGGGACTCTCCTTCGTCATCGGCAGCACCGAGGAGGAGGCGCGGCGGAAGGCTGCCGAGCTCGACGAGTACATCGATCCGAGCACGATCATCGCCCACTCGGCGGGTGGTCTGGGGTTCGATCTCGGGTTCTACGACCTCGACACCCCGATCGGCGAGATCAAGACCGAAGGCACGCAGAGCACCCTGCTGTGGCTGCGCGAGGCCGTGCCCGACCGTGAGCCGACCGTCCGTGACCTGGCCGAACTGCGCAGCCGCAGTGGACGCGTCGTCGGCACGCCGGAGCAGATCGCCGATCGCCTCGCCGAGTGGCGCGACGCGGGTGTCGGTGGCATCAACGTCATCAACGCGACGATCCCGAACAGCTACATCGAGTTCGCCGAGCACGTCCTGCCGGTATTGCGTGAGCGCGGACTGGCGCAGCACGAGTACGCGCCGGGCACCAGCCGGCGCAAGCTGACCGGCCGGGACACCCTTCCGGATTCACATCCCGCCGCGGCCTACCGGGGCGCGTTCGCGGAGAAGGTCGAGGTACCGGCATGAGCGTCCTGACCCGTGTGGTCTCCGATCGTTCCACGATCCTGGCCGAGATCGCCGCCGAGGCCGCCGCGCGCGAACTGACCGGCGTCGACCCGCACGCCCAGGTACGTCTGCTGAGTGAATCCGGTTACACCGCGCTGACTCTCGACGACGCATCTGGCCCCGGTGCCGGTGCGCCCGAGCTGTTTGAATTCCTCATCGACCTCGCCCGCGCCGATCCGATCGTCGCCCACATCCTGCGGGCACACTTCTGGTTCGTCGAACAGATCCGCCGACTCCCCCGAGGACCCGTCCGCGACCGCTGGGTCGCCGAGATCGCGGCGGGAAAAGTGTTCGGCAACGCGACCAGTGAACGCACCGGAAACGCCGGCTCGCTCTCCTTCCGGACCGAACTGCGTGCCGTCGACGGCGGATGGGTGCTGACCGGGGCCAAGTTCTACAGCACCGGCACCGCATTCTCGGACTACGTGTCGGTGACCGCGACGGTACGCGGAGGCCGGTTCGACGGCCGGGTCGACGGCCGGGTCGCTCGAATCGTCCTGCCCGTCGGCCGCGACGGGGTCACCATCGTCGACGACTGGGACGGGATCGGCCAGAACCGCACCGGTACCGGAACCACCACCCTGGACAGTGTCCGGGTGACCGCCGACGACGTCCTGGCCTTCACCGACCCCGCGTCGACCGCCGCGGTTGCCAACGACGGACCGTTCCTGCAGCTCTACCTACAGGCGCTGATCACCGGAATCCTCTTGTCGGTCGGCGATGATGCGACCGCACTCCTGCGGTCACGGACACGGACCTTCGACCACGCTCCCGCCGAGTCACCGCGTCACGACCCCGTGCTGCTCGGCACCGTCGGTGAGATCGACGCTGCCGCCCACGTCGCGCGAGCGGCAGTCCTCGACGCCGCACGGACCATCGAGGAGGCGTTCGCGCCGGCACGCAGCGGCGTCATCGAGACGGATCTGTTCGTCAAGGCGTCCATCGCAGCAGCACGGGTGAAGGTCCACGTCGACCGCGTCGGACTGCGTGCCGCCGCCGACCTGTTCGACGTCGGCGGCGCGTCGTCGGCCAGCCGGGCCAAGAACCTGGACCGCCACTTGCGCAACATCCGCACCGTCACGCTCCACAACCCGACGTCGTACAAGGCGATCGCCCTCGGCGACCTGCTCGTCAACGACACTCCCCTCCCGGCGAACGGTTACTTCTGACCCCTCGCTCCCTGAGGTGTGAGGAGCGACAGCGACGCTCCCCTCGCTCCCTGAGGTGTGAGGAGCGATAGCGACGAACCACGAAGGGCCTGGCGACATTCCGTCGCCAGGCCCTTCGTGCTGCGTTACCGGATGAGTTCGATCCGGTTGTGTTCTGTGTCGGCAACCGGGACAGAACGCAATCCGGCGCGCCGGAAGGTCTCGAAACTTATGAGACCCTGTTTTGAGACTTCAGATCTCGAAAGTCCGCTATATTCTGGAATTCCCGCAGAATTCGTCTCGAATCTCGGGCGCGTCTCAGAATCTGTATCGATACTTTTGAGATAGAGTCCTCCTCGTGACGGACGAAGCGAGAGGTGGCGCACCGGGGATGTCCCTCGGATACGCGCGCGAGACCCCGGGAGCGCATGCTCTCGGACCACAGATCGATGCACTGACCGAGGCGGGGGTGGATCCGGGTCGGATCTACACCGATGCCGCCGACCGGACGCAGCCCGCGGACCGTCGGGCGGGGATGGTCGCCTTACTCGACTACGCGCGAGCCGGCGACACGACGGTGGTCGTGGGCATCGACCGACTGGGCCGTAACATCCGCGAGGTCATGGCCATCACACGGGAACTCGCGAAACGACGGATCGGTCTCCGTTCGTTGCGCGAGGGCATCGACACCGATGATCCGACCGGCGCGATGGTCGTCGGCGTGCTGGCGTCATTGGCCGAACTCGACGACCCCTCCCCCGCACTCAGCTCGGCGAGGCCACTGACCACGACCCACCGGCGATCGGCGTCGACGGTCGGCCGACCCCGCGTCCTCGACGACGAGCAGGTGCTCCGCGCCGAACAGATGCGCGCCGCAGGTGAATCCGTGCCGCGGATCGCCCAGGCGCTGGGGGTCAGCCGGGCAACGCTCTACCGCACCCTCGCCGAAAGGCGTACGGTCCGTTGACGAATCACGAGAACGATCTCCCCGACCTCGACATCGTCACCGAGTACGGCGTCGTCACCCGGCTACCCACCTCCTTCCCGATCTACGATGCCGACCTCGACGAGCACCTCGATCCCGACCTGTTCCAGAAGGGGTTCGAGGATGCGGAGGCCGCGTTGTGCGCGCTCCCGGCACCGTGGGCGCGTCAGCTCGCGTCGTCGACACTCGCCTGCCCGCCGGACCCGGACGACGAGGAGCCCAGCTACACCCGCGGTTACCGCGCTGCGCTGTACGGGCACCTGCGTCACGCCGGCAAGTGACCATCGACAACACGGAGGACGCCATGAGCACGGGTTCGCACGGCGAGGTGCAGCAGGACGACGGCCGGTTCCGGGTCACCCGGTGGACGATCGAGCCGGGTGGAGCCATTCCCATGCACCGGCATGAGCACGATTACGTCGTGGTGCCGCTGGTCGACGACACGATGTACGCCGTCGCACCGGACGGTTCGGAGATCGCCGCGGAACTCCGGATCGGCGAGAGCTACACCCGAAGCGCCGGTGTCGAACACCGCGTAGAGAACCGGGATTCGACGAACACCATCGTCTTCGTCGAGGTCGAACGGATCTGACCGCCGTCCGGACGTGAATCCGGCACACGTCGTGCGGCGCTTCGGGTCGATGCCAAGTCCGTCCACGCCGTATTCTTCAGGCGTGGTTCAGCTGACAGTGGGAAGTCATCGCGACGACGCGACGTCTGACGTCGTCCTCTCCGCGCACAAGTTCAACCGGCACACCTTCTGGTGCGGCCAGAGCGGTTCGGGGAAGACCTACGCGCTCGGGGTGGTGCTGGAGCAGTTGCTGCTGAACACGCGGCTGCCGCTGCTCATCCTGGACCCGAACGCCGACTTCACCCGGCTTCCGGAGACGCGGGACACCACCGACCCCGAGCTCGCCGCGGCCATCGCCGCATCCGACATCCAGGTGTTGCATTCGACCCGACGCGATCTCCCGCAGTTACGGGCGCGGTTCACCGATCTGCCGCTGACCGCGAAGGCCGCCGTCCTGCAGTTGGATCCGATCGCCGACGCCGACGAGTACAACGTCCTGCTGCACGCCGACGCCACCCTCAGCGGAGGCGGCGCCGACGACATACCCGACCAGGACAGCTACATCTCGGCGCTACGCGCATCCGACGAGCCCGGTCACCAGCGACTGGCCAAGCGGATCGAGAATCTCCAGGTCCTCGACTGGGATCTGTGGGCCCGAGGCGAGGTCGCCGCCACCGACATCATCGACGACCGCCCCCAGGCCACTGTGCTCGATCTGGGCGGGTTCGCCCACCCGGCAGAACCCAAGGTCGCGGCGCTCTCCGTGCTCGAACACCTGTGGGCGCACCGCGAGGAGCGGCGGCCCGTCCTCATCGTGATCGACGAGGCCCACAACATCTGCCCACCCGTCGCCACCAGCGCGGTCGAGCAGGCCCTCATCGACCGCGTCGTGCAGATCGCGGCCGAGGGACGCAAGTTCGGACTCTGGCTCCTTCTGTCGACGCAACGCCCGACGAAGATCCACCCCAACGTGCTGTCCCAGTGCGACAACCTGTGCCTGATGCGGATGAACGCGCCGCGCGATCTGGCCGAACTCGCCGACACCTTCGGCTTCGTCGGCGAACACATGCTGGCCGAGTCGCCCGACTTCCGCCAGGGCGAGGCCCTCTTCGCGGGCGGGTTCATCGCCACACCCACCTTCACCCGAATGGGCGCGCGGATCACCGAGGAAGGCGGCGCCGACGTCGGGGTGCCGCTGCTCGCCTGAGCCGCCCCGGTATCGGCACCTCGGAGGGGATACGCGTTCGGAGCCGGATCCCGGGTTGTGGCACAGCCGTTGCCCCGGCCGCCGGGCAGACGGAAACGTGAAGCCACAAGTGCGAAAAACCGGACGCACGACCATCCGAACGGATGACGGTGACGGCGCGGTCGTTGGCGAATTGTGATCTCCCGGTGACGCTTACGCCCTCGTGGTGCGCATGGTCGGTGCGACCATGGACCGAGTCGGGGGTTGCGGTTCGCGAGCGCGGACCGGGCGCAGTGTCAGTTCGGGCCCGCGTCGCGTTTCCAGCGGTTCAAGTCGGCGGGCCGCACTTTCCTTCGGACAGTGCAAGGTGGTCGAGCGGTGAACGAATCGACGGACAACAACGGTCAGATGATCACCGAGGGCAACCCCGGTGAGCGTGAACTCGCGACCTTCCGTGCGGAATTGGACAAGATCGACAATCGGTTGCTCGACGATGTCCGCGCCCGGATCGAGGTCTGCACCCGCATCGCGTATCTCAAAGAGCGCCACGCCATTCCCGTGATGCAGCCGCGTCGCGTCGGAGCGGTGCACGATCGCGCCCACCGTTACGCCCTCGATCACGGACTCTCCCCACAGTTCCTGCACGACCTCTACGACCTGCTCATCTCGGAGACCTGCCGGGTGGAGGATCTCATCGTGGCGACCGACGAACTGCGGACGCACGGCGTTCCGGTCGACCACGAGGGTCGCGATCGCGTCCTCGTCCGGCCGACAGCCGCGGGCGGCACCACCGACACCAGCGTGGGCTGAGGTGGACGCGGTGCGCACACTGCTGATCGACAACTACGACTCGTTCACCTACAACCTCTTCGCCCTGTTGACGGAGGTCAACGGCCAGGAGCCGGTGGTCGTCGCCAACGATGCGCCGTGGTCGTCGGTGAACCTCAAGGCATTCGACAACGTGGTGGTCTCCCCCGGCCCGGGGCGCCCGGACTGCGCCCGCGACTTCGGGATCAGTGAACGGGCCCTGACCGACAGCGGACTTCCCGTACTCGGAGTGTGCCTGGGACATCAAGGCTTGTGTCACCTGTTCGGCAGTCCGGTGGTCTCGGCTCCGGAGCCTCGGCACGGACGGATCAGCGAGGTGCACCACGACGGCCAAGGCCTGTTCGCGGGTCTGCCCTCCCCGTTCCGGGCGGTGCGATACCACTCGCTGGCGGTCCGTGAGGTCCCGGACGAGTTGGAGGCCCAGGCGTGGTCGGACGACGGCGTACTGATGGCGGTGCGCCACCGGGAACTCCCGTTGTGGGGGGTGCAGTTCCACCCGGAGTCGATCTGCACCGAGTACGGGCGCGAACTGCTGTCGAATTTCGCTGCGGCCACGCCTGAGCGGGCGCGGCGACCGCGCCCTCTGACGTCGAGAACCACCTCCGTGGCGCAGCCGGCACCGCTGGAGCCGACACACGACTTCCGGGTGCGCTCGGAGCGGGTCGACCGGGTCGTCGACCCATCAGCGGTGTACGAGCGTCTGTTCGCCGACGCACCGAACAGCTTCTGGCTCGACGGGTCGGCGGCGACCGAAGCGGCGAGCCGGTTCTCGGTGATGGGTGACTGCTCGGGCCCGCGCGCCGAGTACGTGACCTACCGGGTCCCCGAAATGACTGTGCGCGTCGAACATTCGAATGGCTCCGGGGAGGAGATCCGTAGCACCTTCTTCGACTATCTCGACGCGCGGTTGCGGGAGCGGTCGGTGGCGCCCCGGCCGGATCTGCCGTTCGGGTTCTGCCTCGGCTACGTCGGTTATCTCGGCTACGAACTCAAGGCGGACACCGGCGGCCAGTTGGCGCACGCGTCGGAACAGGCGGATGCGGCACTGGTCTTCGCGGATCGGGCCGTCGTGATCGATCACGAATGCGGGTGCGCCTATCTCCTCGCCCTCGAACCGGTCGACGCCGCGGAGCCCGGCACCGCGGACCCGGCGACGGCTCGGTGGTTGCGCGAGACGGCGTCGGCCATCCGAGAGCTGCAGGACCATGCCTCCGAACCTGTCGTGCCCGCTCCCCCGCTGGTCCAGGAGTCGCACGAGGTGCCGATCCTGTTCCGGCACGACCACCCGACCTACCTGAGGCTCGTCGAACAGTGTTTGGCGGAGATCCGGTCCGGAGAGTCGTACGAGGTGTGCCTGACCAATTCTGCGACCGTGCACCGCAGCCTCGACCCGGTCTCCGGCTACTCCTGCCTCCGCGAGATCAGCCCGATGCCCTACAGCGCCCTGCTCCAGTTCTCGGGGTTGTCGGTGCTCAGCGCGTCCCCCGAACGGTTCCTGAAGGTGGGTGCCGATCGCACGGTGGAGTCGAAGCCGATCAAGGGCACCCGGCCACGGTCGGCGGATCCCGTGCAGGACGAAGGGTTTCAGCACGACCTGCGCCACAGCGAGAAGGACCGGTCGGAGAATCTGATGATCGTCGACCTCGTCCGCAACGACCTGTCGCGGGTCTGCGAACCCGGCTCCGTGCACGTGCCGTCGCTGTTCGACGTCGAAACCTATTCGCCGGTGCACCAATTGGTGTCGACGGTGCGTGGGACGTTGCGCGAAGGAGTGTCCGCGGTGGACTGTGTGCGGGCGGCGTTCCCGGGCGGTTCGATGACCGGCGCGCCGAAGATCCGCACGATGGAGATCATCGACAAACTCGAGGCCGGTCCGCGAGGGGTGTATTCGGGGGCGATCGGCTACTTCTCGCTGACCGGGACCGCCGACCTGTCGATCGTGATCCGCACCATGGTGGCCACCGAATCCGAGGTGACCTTCGGGGTCGGGGGTGCGATCGTCGCGCTGTCGGACCCGGAGGACGAGTTCGAGGAGACGATGGTGAAGGCGCTGTCGATGCGACGCTGCCTGTCCGTCGCCGACGAGAGCGAACCGTGACCTCGTCATCGACACCCGACTCCCGGTCGGTGGTCGTGGCCGGCGGAGCGGGGGCGGTCGGCACGATGCTCGCGGACCTGTGGCGCGGTGACGGGGACACCGTGCACGTGCTCGACGCACGCTGCGGTGACGATATCCGATCGCCTGGGCCGGAGGCATCCGCACTGTTGGGCGAGGCCGACGTGGTCGTCCTCGCGGTCCCGGAGGACGTGGCGTTGGCGGCCGTGAAGTCGATGAGCACGCTGTTGCGGCCGACAGCGCTGCTGGTGGAAACGCTCTCGGTGAAGTCCCGGTTCTCCTCCGCCGTCGCCGAACTCGCCGGGGACGCCGTCCACGGGGGCGGTCCGATCGTCGGGATCAACCCGATGTTCGCGCCGTCCCTGGGCCTTTCGGGCCGGACGGTTGCAGTCGTCGTCCATCAGGACGGTCCTGGTGCGGGTCGCCTTCGCGACGACCTCGCACGGTGGGGCGCACGGGTTGAGATGACGACCGCGGACCGGCACGACCACGTGTGTGCGGCGGTGCAGGCCCTCACCCACGCGACGATCCTGGCGTTCGGGTGCGCGCTCACCGACCTCGGGGTCGACGCCGACGAAACGGCCGCTCTGGCCACACCTCCCTTCGCGACGATGTCGGCACTGCTGGCACGGGTCACCGGCGGCACACCCGAGGTGTATCGGGACGTGCAGGCGTCGAACCCGTGTGCACCCGCCGCGCGAGAGGCGTTGGCGCGGGCGGTCTCCCGGGTGTCCGCTGCGTCCGCGGGCGACACCGAGGATTTCGCGGCATTGCTCACCGAGGCGGGTGGATCGTTGGGCGGTTACGCAGACGACTACGCGCGACTGTGTGCGCAGATGTTCGAGGGGCTGTCACGATGACCGGTCACCTGCCCGAGCACGACGCGTCCGACCCGGTGGAGTCGGCGGTCATCGAGGGTCTGGTGCGGAGCTGGCCGCGGCGGGCGACGGTGCGGCGCACCGAACCCGAACTCGACGTCCCCACGATGGACGACCTCTACGACGACACCCGCGACGACTATCCCGAGGTGCTGCTCCCGTTCGCGGGGCATCCGACCTGGGAGCAGCTCGACGAGGACGTCCGGGCCCGGATCCTGGCATGGGCGTGGATCGCGTACAACAGAAACGTTGTCGACATCGAACAGGACGTCGTGACACCCGGATTCGGGCTGCTGTTCCGGGACGTGTTCGGCACCGGCTTCTCGGATGCGGACCGGGCAGCGGTGGTGCAGTCGATGGTCGACGAGGAGTACCACACGCTGATGCACCTGAATGCGTCCGCGCTGACCCGGCGTCGACGCGGCTGGGCGTTGCCGGACGTGACGTTGCCGGAGTCGTCGACGGTGCGGCGACATCGGGAGGCGCGCACACAGGCAGAGTCTCCACGAGAAGCGGCCCTGACCACGCTGGCGTTCGCGACGGTCGCGGAGACCTCGATCGCGGACTACCTGAGCCTGATCGCCGGGGACCGGACGATCCAGCCGGTACACCAGGCCACCATCGCGCTCCACCGCCGCGACGAGCGCGCCCACGCCTCGGTGGCCATCGAGATGATCGCCGCGGTCCACGACAAACTCGATGCCGAAGACCGAAGCTTTCTGGCGCGAGCGCTGCGCGACGGCGTCGACGCGTTCACCGCCACCGACGGGGCTGTGTGGTCGGCAATCCTGGCCGCAGAGCAAATCCCGGACGCAGATCAGATGCTGCGCGACGTGGCCGCAGATCCCGAGCGCCGGCGATTCCTCCAGGACTGCAGCGCGATTGACCGGTTGCTCGCCCGGTTCGGGGAGCTGGAACATCGCTGACGGCTGGGAGTAGATACAACAATGGCCAGCACATTGTGCTGGCCATTCTGTCGGGCTGACAGGATTTGAACCTGCGACCACTTGACCCCCAGTCAAGTGCGCTACCAAACTGCGCCACAGCCCGTTGTCTTTGGACCTCTCGGTCTTCCGACTGCCCACCGGAGCGGGCGGATTAAAGACTAGCCGACGAGTGCTGTCCTGTACCAATCGCCTGGTCAGAAGGGGTGTTCCCCGACTCGTCGGCTGTCGCCGGTCAATTGGTCGTGGAACGCTTCTTGAACCAGATCCAGCCGCCGGTGACGATCAGGGCGCCGACGAGCGAACCGATGATGCCGCTGGGGTGGATCTCGATGCCGTGACCGGTGATCAGGCTGATCAGCAACCCGCCGATGAAGGAGCCGACGACGCCGGCGACGAGCGCCAGACCCCAGTCGATGCTCCACATGTTCTTGCCACCGATGATGAGCTGAGCGAGGGCACCGATGACCATTCCGAAGACGATGATTGCCAAGATGAGCACGAGAGGCAGTATCTCACAGCGCCTCCCACAACCGTCACAACCGCACCAGGAATGCACAAACCCACCCTTTTTCGGCAGATTCACCACCCGGCGAGGGGTGGGTTTGCCGAAAAGGGGTGGGTTTGTGCCGGCGGCGGCGGTCAGCGCTTGCGGCGCTGCTCCCGCTTGTCGCGGACACGCACGTTGATGCGCACCGGCGAACCGTCGAAGTTGAACTCCTCGCGCAGACGACGCTCCAGGAAGCGGCGGTAGCCGGCTTCGAGGAAGCCCGTGGTGAAAAGCACGAAGGTCGGCGGACGCACCGACGCCTGGGTCGCGAACATCACGCGCGGCTGACGACCGCCACGCAGGGGCGGCGGGTTGGCCGCGATGACGTCCTTGAGCCAGCTGTTCAGCGGTCCGGTCGAGATGCGCTTGTCCCACGCGTCGAGCGCGCTCTCCATCGCGGGCACCAGCTTCTGCACCGAACGACCGGTCGACGCCGAGATGTTCACCCGACGCGCCCACGGCACGCGGGCGAGCTCACGGTCGATCTCCTTGTCGAGCTGGTAGCGACGATCCTCGTCGACCAGATCCCACTTGTTGAAGGCGATGACCAGAGCGCGACCGCTCTCGATGATCAGCGAGAGCACCCGCAGGTCCTGCTCGGTGATCGGTTGCGAGGCATCGATCAGCAGGATCGCCACCTCGGCGGCGTCGAGGGCTGCCCGCGTGCGCAGCGACGCGTAGTACTCGTGACCGCTTGCGGTGCGCACCTTGCGGCGCAGACCGGCGGTGTCGACGAAGTTCCAGACCTTGCCGCCCAGTTCGACGATCTCGTCGACGGGGTCGACGGTGGTCCCGGCGACGTTGTCCACCACCGAACGCTCGGTGCCGGCCAGCTTGTTCAGCAGCGAACTCTTGCCCACGTTCGGCTTGCCGACCAGCGCCACACGACGCGGGCCGCCCAGCACGGGCGCCTCACGCGGAGTCGCCGGCAGCTTCTCCAGGATGACGTCGAGCAGGTCACCGGCACCGCGGCCGTGCGCCGCCGACACCGGATGGGGCTCACCGAGTCCCAGCGACCACAGGGCGGCCGTGTCGGCCTCCATGCGCTCGCTGTCGACCTTGTTGGCGCACAGGATCACCGGCGTCTTGGACCGGCGCAGAACGCGCGCCACGGCCTCGTCGGTCGCGGTGGCACCGACCGTTGCGTCGACGACCACGACGATCGCATCAGCGGTCCGCATCGCGAGTTCGGCCTGCGCCGCGACGGCCTGCTGCAGGCCCTTCGCATCGGGCTCCCAGCCGCCGGTGTCGACGACGGTGAAGCTGCGTCCGGACCAGCTCGCCGAGTACGACACGCGGTCGCGCGTGACGCCCGGGATGTCCTCGACGACGGCTTCGCGCCGGCCGAGGATGCGGTTGACGAGGGTGGACTTGCCCACGTTGGGGCGTCCGACGATCGCCAGCACCGGCATGTGTTCGACCTCGGCGGCGCCGTCGGCGCCCTCGACATCGGCCAGCTGCCAGTCGGATTCGTCCGACCAGATGCCGTCGCCGGGCAACGCCGCCAGGTCGGTCTCGAAGTTGTCGCTCACCGTTCTGATACTCCGATCCGGGTCTCGACGAGGCCGCTCAGTTCGTCGAGCACCTCCATGAGGGTTTTGTCACTGGTGTCGACGACGACGGCGTCGTCGGCGGCACGCAGCGGCGACACCGCGCGCGTCGAATCCAGATGATCGCGACGGTTCACGCTGTCGAGGACCGCTGCGTAATCGCTGTCGCGTCCCGCGGCCAGGTTCTGCTTGTGCCGCCGGTCGGCTCGGGCCTCCGGCGTCGCGGTCAGGAAGATCTTGACGTCGGCCGCTGGGAACACCACGGTCCCGATGTCGCGACCCTCGACCACCACGAAGCGTCCCTGCGCGTTTTGCCGTTGCAGCGCAACGAGTTTGGTGCGCACCTCGGGAACCGCGGACACCGCGGACACCGCACTGGTGACGTGGTCGGTCCGGATGGGGCCGGACACGTCGCGGCCGTCGAGCAGCACCGTCGACGACCCGTCGCCGTTGGGGATCAGCTCGATGTCGACCGCGTCGACGACCCGGGCGATACCGGCCGGATCGTCAAGGGCGACACCGGCGTCGAGAACCGCCAGGGTCACCGCGCGGTACATCGCACCGGTGTCGAGGTAGCTGGCGCCGACCTTGTCGGCGAGCAGCTTCGACACCGACGACTTGCCCGTACCGGCCGGCCCGTCGATCGCGACGACGCGCGTCGTGCCAGCGGTCACAGTCCGACCGCCTTGTACAGGCCGCCGACCTCGTCGTTGCCGAGGACACGCAGGCTACCGGGCCGCTGCTCCCCCAGCGCGACCGTACCCACATGGGTGCGAACGAGTTTCGTGACCGGGAAGCCGACCTCGTCCATCATTCGGCGCACGATGCGGTTACGTCCCTCGTGCAGCGTGATCCGCACCAGCGACTGTCCCTCGTGGACCTCGATGACGGTGAACTTGTCGACCTTGACCGGGCCGTCCTCGAGCTCGATGCCCTCGCGGAGGTGACGGGCGATGCCACGCGGCACCTCACCCTTCAGGGTCGCGAGGTAGGTCTTGGGCACCTCGAACGACGGGTGCATCAGCCGGTGGGCCAGCTCGCCGTCGTTGGTCAGGAGCAGCAGGCCCTCGGTGTCGGCGTCGAGCCGGCCGACGTGGAACAGGCGCTGCCCGGCCATCACGCGTTCGGCGACCACGTCACCGACGCACGGGCGTCCCTGGTCGTCGGCCATGGTCGACTGCCAGCCCTTGGGCTTGTTGAAGGCGAGGTACTGCTTGGTCTCGTCCATGATCACGCGCGCATCGTCGACGTGGATGATGGCGGTGTCGGGGTTGATGCGCAGACCCTGCTCGGTGACGACCTTGCCGTCGACCTTCACGCGTCCGGCGGCGATCATCTCCTCGGCGCCGCGGCGCGAGGCCACACCGGCCTGGGCGAGGACCTTCTGGAGTCGGACACCGTCTGCGACGAATTCCGGCCCGTTGCCGCTCACCTGGTCCGGTGCCACCTGGTGGCGTGCGGGCCGGGCGTTGTTGAGCCGGATCTTCCCGACGTCGGCATTGGGTTTCGACGACCCCTTGCGGTGCGTCTTCTTCGTTCGCGGTTGCTGTGCGGGGGCGCCCTTACGGCGTTTTCCCGGTGAGCCATCTCGGCCAGCGGAAGCCATTGTTCTCAATCCTGTGTTCGTCAGATCCGTGCGGATCTAGTCATCGTTCAGGTCACCGTCGGTGACCAGTACCTTCGAGTCTGACGCCTGAGGCGACAGTTTGGCGAATCGGGGATCCGACAGCAGCTCGTCGTCGAGGCTGTCGATGAGGTCGACGTCGGGTAGCAGGGGCGCCAGATCGGGCAGTTCCGACAGCGATGCGAGGCCGAGTCGTTCGAGGAACAGCTCGGTGGTCGCATAGGTCGTGGCGTTGGTCTGCGGGTCCTGGCCGACCTCGTTGATCAGGCCACGGGCGACCAGGGTCCGGATCACGCCGTCGACGTTCACCCCGCGGATTGCGCTGACCCGCGCGCGGGTCACCGGTTGCCGGTAGGCGATCACCGCCAGGGTCTCCAGTGCCGCGCGCGTCAGCTTCGACCGTGCCCCGTCGAGGAGCAATCGCTCGACGTACGGCGCGTAGTCCGCGCGGGTGTAGAACCGCCAGCCGTCGCCGGCGAACCGCAGGTCGATGCCGCTGCGCGCCGCGGTGAGCTCGGACGACATCGCGTTGAGCATGTCGCGCACCCGGGACCGGTCCTGGTCGACGGCGTTGGCCAGTTCCTCGGTGGTCACCGGGGTGTCGACGACGAGCAGCACGGCCTCCAGCGCCGCCCGCAGTGTCGCATCGTCGAGGACCTCGACCTCGTCCTCCCCCGTCAGCGCCGTCTGTTCGGGATCGGCCGGGCCGGGATCGCTCGAGGCATCTTCTGCCGGGACGGCCTCGGGTACCGCGCCCGACTCATAAGCGTCCACCTCGTCCGCGTCCGCTACCGCCTCGTCGTTCACGTCGTCGGCGTCGTCGATCGGTCCGTCGGTCATCCGTAATCCTCTGCCTTGTCGATGCGCAGGTCGTCGATCTGGCGTTCGCCGGTCCACATGACCGCGAGATCGCCGAGAGCCTCGGGTTGTTCGAAGGTGATGGCCGCCTCGCGGTAGAGCTCGAGCAACCCGAGGAAGCTGCCGACTATCTCGAGGCCGGTCTCACAGTCGGCGGTCAGCACGCGGAACGTGACCCATTCGCCGGTCGATGCGCTGAGCAGCGCGGCCATCCGACGCGCCTGGCCCGGCACGGACACCGACTGCACGTCGTGGAGATGGTCGAGTCCGACGGTCGGCACCGGCCGAGGGGTCAGCGCCGTCGCGGCGACCTGCACGAAACCGTCGGCATCGACGCCGAGTGTGACCTCCGGCAGCAGGTCCTCGAACCGCTGCTCCAGGGAGACCGCACGCGGATAGCGTTGCAGTGCAGCGGCTTCCAGCTCCCCGAACAGCTGCGCCACCTGCTTGTAGGCGCGGTACTGCAGCAATCGCGCGAACAGCAGGTCGCGGGCTTCGAGGAGTGCGAGGTCCTCGGGGTCGTCGACCTCGCCCGACGGCAGCAACCGTGCCGCCTTGAGGTCGAGCAGCGTGGCCGCCACGACGAGGAACTCGGTGGTCTGGTCGAGCCCCATTTCGGGACCCATTTCACGGGTATAGGCGATGAAGTCGTCGGTCACCTCGTGGAGCGCGACCTCGGTGACGTCGAGCCGATGCTGCGAGATCAGGTTCAGCAGCAGGTCGAACGGGCCCTCGAAGTTGCGGAGCTTGACGCGGAAACCGGATTCGGCGGCCTCGTCGTGCTCCCCTGGTGCATCACCGGCCGGCTCCGACACCTCGATCGGAGCGGCCGCCCCGGGCCCGTCCACCTCGGGTCCCTTCACTTCGGGTCCCTCCACTTCGGGCGCAGAAGGATCGGACACAGAAGGATCGGACACAGTCGGGTCGGTGTCGACGGTCATGCGCCCTTGAGGTTGCGCGCGATCACCTCACGCGCCAGCGCCCGATACGCCTTCGCGCCGGCCGATCGGGGCGCCCAGGACGTGATCGGCTCACCGGCGACGCTCGTCTCCGGGAAACGGACGGTACGGGAGATCACGGTGTCGTAGACGGCCTCGCCGAACACCTCGACGACACGTGCCATCACCTCGCGGGAGTGCAGCGTGCGGGCGTCGAACATGGTCACCAGGATGCCGCCGAGGTCCAGGCGCGGGTTGAGGCGGTCGCGCACCTTGTTGATCGTGTCGGTGAGCAGCGCCAGGCCGCGCAGCGAGAAGTATTCACACTCCATGGGGATCAGCACGGTGTCCGAGCAGGCGAGGGCGTTCACGGTGAGGAGGCCCAGCGACGGCTGGCAGTCGATGAGCACCACGTCGTAGCGGTCCAGGACGGGGTGCAGCGCACGGCCCAGGGACTGTTCGCGACCCACCTCGGTGACGAGCTGGATCTCCGCGGCCGAGAGGTCGATGTTGCTGGGCAGCAGGTCGAGTCCATCGACGCGCGTACGCATGAGCACGTCGTCGGTCGCCACCTGCGGCGGGACGAGGAGGTTGTAGACCGTCTGCTCGAGTTCGTGGTGGGGCACACCCAGACCCGCCGACAACGCACCCTGCGGGTCGAGGTCGACGAGCAGGACGCGACGGCCGTACTCGGCGAGCGCGGCGCCGAGGTTGATGGTCGAGGTGGTCTTGCCGACCCCGCCCTTCTGATTGCAGACCGCGATGACGGTCGCCGGACCGTGACGGTCGAGGGGTCGCGGTTCGGGAACCTCGCGATAGGGCCGTCCGGTGGGGCCGATCTCGTCGGCCGCGTGGTGGTCGACCTCGTCGGCGTCATGACCCGGTGAGACCTGGATGCTGTACTGGTCCCCCGCGGAGGTCACGACCACGTCCCCGAACACTCGAGGCGGGTGCCAGACCGCGGTGCGCTCGGAGTGGTCACGTGCCCGCCGCTCCCTTCACTCTTCGGTGTCCGATGCGTGTCGGCCCGGGCGGCGGATGCCGGTCCCTGGTCGACGACTCGTATCAGCCTAGGACATGGCGGACGTTCTCCCGCGGTCGGCGCGCGGTCAGCGGGCACGCGGATGTGCGACGGCATAGACCTCACGCATCGTGTTCACCGTCACGAGTGTGTAGACCTGCGTGGTGGTCACCGACGCATGTCCGAGGAGTTCCTGGACGACGCGGACGTCGGCTCCGCCGTCGAGCAGGTGCGTCGCGAAGCTGTGCCGCAGGGTGTGCGGGGAAACGGCCTTGTCCAGCCCAGCCCGTTCGGCGGCGGTGACCAGCACCTGCCACGCCGACTGCCGCGAGAGTCGCCCGCCCCGGGCGTTGAGGAACAGTGCCGGGGTCGCCTTCGACACCAGCGCAGGACGACCGCGGACCAGGTAGGCGTCGATGGCGTCGATCGCCGGCCCGCCGAGCGGGACGAGACGTTCCTTTCCGCCCTTGCCCCGCAGACGCACGGCCCGGGTGTCGAGGTCGAGGTCGTCGATGTCGAGTGAGGTCGCCTCGGAGATGCGGGCCCCGCAGCTGTAGAGGAATTCCAGCAGGGCACGGTCGCGCAGAGCGCGGGGATGGTCTTCGGCGCCGGCGGCCTCGAGGATCGCCAGCACCTCCTCCACCGGCAGCGACTTGGGCAGGCGCCGCGCCGGACGAGGCGGGCGGACCGCATGCGCGACATCGGTCGCGACGATCCCCTCCTCCACCGCGAACTTGTGGAAACGCCGGGTGGCGACCAGGGTTCGGGCGATCGAGCTGTCGGCGAGCGGCGTGTACCCGGCGTCCGGATCACCACGTCGCAGGTCGACGAGGAACTCCCGGACGTCCTCCTCGGTGACGGCGTCGGTCGACTCGATGTCGCGCGACTCGAGGTACCGCCGGTACCGCTCGAGGTCCCGGCGGTACGACGAGACGGTGTTGGCCGCCGCACCCCGCTCGACGGTGAGATGGTCGAGGAAGCGCGAGATGTCGGCGGCGATCGTCACAGGCGACCCACGACTGACGAGCTCACGAGCGCCGGCGATCGCGCAGCGCAGTCGGTTCGTCGGTCCATGGCGCGTCGACGTCCCGCAGCGCGATTCCCGTCCGATCCGCCGCCGAGGCGGCCAGGATGCCCGCGACGCTCGTGGCGTTCACGATCTCCCCGGACAGCACCATCGCGACCGCGTCGTCGAGGGACACCCACTCCACCGTCATGTCGGCTTCCTCGTCGACGCGCTCCGCCTCGTCGAGGTGATGGAGGCCCTCGGCGAGGTAGAGCCGGAGCGCTTCGTCGGAGAATCCCGGGGACGACGCCAGGTCGACCAGGACGTGCCAGGTGTCGGCGGCCAGGTCGGCCTCCTCGGCCAGTTCGCGCTGCGCCGCCGTCAGTGGCGCCTCACCGTCCTGGTCGAGCAGACCGGCGGGCAGCTCCAGAAGGCGCCGGCCGATCGGGTGGCGGTACTGCCGCACCATGGCGACGCGGCCGTTCTCGTCGCGGGCGAGGATCGCCACCGCACCGAAATGCTCGACGACCTCCCGCTCCGCGACGCGACCGCCGGGCATGGCCACCTCGTCGACGCGCAGCGTGATGATCGCCCCGTCGTAGACGGTGCGGGTGCTCTTGACGTCGAACTCGTGGCCGCCCAACCCGGTCAGCCCTCGGCGCCGGTCTGGTCGATCCCGGCGACCGGTTCGACGGTGACGTCGTTGACCGCCGCGACGGTGTCGGCCGGCGCGTCGTTCGACTCGTAATCGTCACCGAGATCCACCGGAAGCCGTTCGGCCGCCTTGTATTTCAGTGCGGCCTCGATGAACGAGCGGAACAGCGGATGCGGGCGCGTCGGCCGGCTCTTGAGCTCCGGGTGCGCCTGGGTGGCGACGAAGAACGGATGCACCGACTTCGGGTACTCGACGAACTCGACGAGGTGCCCGTCGGGCGAGGTGCCCGAGAACACCAGACCCGAATCGGCGATCTTGTCGCGGTAGGCGTTGTTCACCTCGAAGCGGTGACGGTGACGCTCGGACACCTCACGGGAGCCGTACGACTCGGCCACGACCGAACCCGCCTTCAGGACGGCGTCGTAGGCGCCGAGGCGCATCGTGCCGCCCAGGTCCGCCTCGCCGGCGACCGCGTCGGCCTGGTCGGCCATGGTCGAGATGACCGGATGCGGGGTGTCGGGATCGAATTCCGTCGAGCTGGCCTCGTCGAGACCGACCGAGCGGGCGGCCTCGATGACGACGCACTGCAGGCCCAGGCACAGACCGAGCAGCGGGATGCCGCGGCGCCGGGCGTACGAGATCGCGCCGACCTTGCCCTCGATGCCGCGGATGCCGAAGCCGCCGGGGATCAGGATCGCGTCGACGTCGCCGAGGGCGGCCTGCGCACCCGCCGGGGTGTCGCAGTCATCCGACGGCACCCACTTGATCTCGGTGCGCGCCTTCCAGGCGAAACCGCCGGCACGGATGGCCTCGGTGACCGACAGGTAGGCGTCGGGCAGGTCGACGTACTTGCCGACCAACGCGACCCGCACCGTCTCGCGCGGCTCGTGGACGCGATGGAGCAGCTCGCCCCAGACCGTCCAGTCGACATCGCGGAACGGCAGCCCGAGCTTGCGGACGACGTAGGCGTCGAGGTGCTCGTTGTGGAGCACCTTGGGGATGTCGTAGATCGACGGTGCGTCGGGGGTGGAGATCACGCCGTCGAGCTCGACGTCGCACATCAGCGCGATCTTCTTCTTGAGCCCCTCGGGCACGTCGCGGTCGCAGCGCAGGATCAGCGCGTCGGGCTGGATACCGACGTTGCGCAGCGCGGCGACCGAGTGCTGGGTCGGCTTGGTCTTCAGCTCACCCGACGGCGCAAGGTACGGCACCAGCGAGACGTGCAGGAAGAAGACGTTGTCGCGGCCCACCTCGTGGCGCACCTGGCGTGCGGCCTCGATGAAGGGCAGCGACTCGATGTCGCCGACCGTGCCACCGATCTCGGTGATGACGACGTCCGGGACCTCGCCGTCGGCGTCGGGCTCGCCCATGGCCAGCACGCGGGCCTTGAGTTCGTCGGTGATGTGCGGGATGACCTGCACCGTCTCACCGAGGTACTCGCCGCGTCGCTCCTTGGCGATGACCGTCGAATACACCTGTCCCGTGGTCACATTCGCCGACTGCGAGAGGTTGCGGTCCAGGAAGCGCTCGTAATGCCCGACGTCGAGGTCGGTCTCGGCGCCGTCCTCGGTCACGAAGACTTCTCCGTGCTGGAACGGATTCATCGTGCCGGGATCGACATTCAGATAGGGATCGAGCTTCTGCATCGTGACCCGCAGGCCTCGAGAGGTGAGAAGTTGACCCAGGCTCGAGGCCGTGAGGCCCTTACCCAGTGAAGAAGCGACGCCACCAGTGACGAATATGTGCTTGGTGTCGTGAACGTGTCGCAAAGGTCGCAAAAGCGTGTCTCCCGTCGGCCGAATCGGAGCGGATGCCCTGATTACCTACGGGACTCCAGGGTAACACCACTGTGCCGCCACGCCGTACCGCCACACCCGGGCGCGGCGTGGCGGTACTCACTCCGATGGCGGAGTCGGCTGGATTGTGGCGGTTCCGACGCGGTCAGGCAGCCGGCTTGCCGTCGGCCCCGACGGTGACCGCGGTGGCCCCGGCGCCGGTTCCGTACGACCCGGTCGCACCCTTGCCCTCGGCGGCGAGCGCCAGGACGGTGGTGATCAGGCCGGTCGGCTGGTCGACGTTGTCGACGGTGGACACGGCGTTGGCCAGCGACGGATCGGCCCGGACCACGGCGATCGGCGAGCCGCCGTTCGCCGATCCGGTACGACCGACGAGAACCCCTCCGACACCACGCACGGATGCCGCGGCGGCCAGGCGTGCCACGAGCGCGCCCTGGGCGCCCGATTCGGGTCCGAACTCGTCGCCGGTCACCACGACCATCAGATCGGCGGGCGTGACGGCGTTGTTGGCGTAGTCGATGAATCCGCCGTCGCGCAGCGCGGCAAGCCCGGTCCGACGGTCCGTGGACGACGCGGGGCGGGTCGATTTCCCGGACAGCACCAGCGTTCCGAGCAGATCACCGGCCCGGCTGCCCGAATCGGTCAGCTCGGCTCGCAGGATCGCTCCCGGCGGGATCGTCTGGTCGACGATGGTGCGCAGCTGCTCGGCGTTCTGGTCGCTGAGAAGAGACTCCGACAGCGCGATCTGACCGGCGAACCGCGCGCCGGCGCCCGAGATGTTCTCCTTCACGGCGTCGACGTCGGCCTCGGCCGCATTCGGCGCGGTCACCACCAGAACCGACTGTCCGCGCAGGGTGTTGGCGATGAGCCGCGGCCCGATCGCGAGGTCGAAGCTGTTGGCCGCATTCAGTTTCGCGTTGAGGTCGTCGCGCTGCTCCTCGAGATCACCGATGCGGTCCCGGCTGGTGCCGGTCATCGAGTTCACGCGATCACCGACGAACCCCGAGCCGAGGAACAGTCCGAGCGCCAATGCCAGGAATACCGCGACCAGTGAGATCGCATGTTGTCGTAGCGAAATCATCGCCTATCGGTTCCAGACCTCTCGTGCCCAGTCGAGCAGCGCATTCCACTGCGTGACGATCCAATCGGTGACGTCGGTGCCGGTGTTCGACAGCAGCAGCGCCGCGATCACCGCGACGAGTGCAGCCAGGACGACACAGGCGATCGCGGCACCGGAGACGCGGCTGCGGTACAGGGTCGCAACGGCTTTCGCATCGACGAGCTTCTGGCCGACCTTGAGTCGGGTCAGGAACATCGACGGGTTGCTCTCCCGGCGCGAACGGTCGAAGAAGTCGTCGAGCGTGCCGGGGTAGCCGACGGTGACGATCAGGTCGGCACCGTGGTAGTCGGTCAGCAGCAGAGCGAGGTCTTCCGCGGAACCGGCTGCGGGGAAGGTGGTCGCACCGATGCCGAGATCCTGGATGCGCTCGAGTCCCGCGGCGTGACCGTCGGTGTCGGCCGGAAGGACCAGCTGCGCACCGGATTTCAGTGTCGGGGTCTTGATGTTCTCCGGATCGCCGACGATGATCGCGGGCTTGTAGCCGGCCTTCGTCAGGGTGTCCGCGCCGGTACCGACGCCGACCATCACCGGCTGGTACTCCTTGATGAACGGCTTGAGCGCGCGCAGATCTGCGGCACGGTCGGCGCCTTCGCCGACGATGATGACGTGCCGGCCGGCGAGGTCGACGTCGATGTCCGGCACGCCGACACCGTCGATCAACAGCGGGGACTCGCTGCGGATGAACTCGATCGTGTTGCCCGAGAAGGCTTCCAGGTGATCGACGAGGCCTGCCTTGGCGCCGATCATGATGTCGGCGATGTCGCGCTCGTCGAGCTCGGTGCCCAGGGCCAGACGACGCTCACCGACGAACAGACGGTCGTCGTGGACGCGCACCTTGGCGCCGTCCTTGACGCGCTTGAAGATCTCCGGGCCCACATCGTCGAGCAGCACGATGCCCGAGGCGACGAGCACCTCCGGACCGAGGTTCGGGTAGCGGCCGGTGATCGAGCGGGAGGCGTTGACCACCGCGACGACGTTGGCCTCGACGAGGGCGTCGGCGGTGACGCGGTCGAGATCGACCTCGTCGAGGATGGCGATGTCACCCGGGCCGACCCGACTGAGCAGCCGCTTGGTGTTCTTGTCGATCCTGGCGATACCGGTCACGCCAGGCAGTTCTTCGGTGTTACGCGCGAGCAGTGCAGGCATCTTCATGTCCGCAATGATTGACCGAACACACGACGGAGCCCGGGAGGCGCGCCGTAACACGAGAAACTTTTGTCACACAAGTAACACGGGCACCAGCCCGTCCGAGGTCAGTGCGCGGCCCGCTCCGCCTCCGCGGTCGCAAGCAGTTCCTCGGCGTGGGCGCGTCCGGTGTCGGACTCCCCCAGGCCGGCGAGCATGCGTGCGAGCTCGGCGACACGCTCGTCGCGGTCGAGGGTCCGCACGCTGCTGGTGACCAGCGCACCCTTCTTGGACTTGCCGATCACGAGGTGGTTGTCGGCGAACGCCGCGACTTGCGGCAAATGCGTGACGACGATGACCTGATGGGCTCGGGCCAGCCTCGACAGGCGCTTGCCGATCTCCACTGCCGCACGACCGCCGACACCGGCGTCGACCTCGTCGAACACCATGACCGAACCGGAGGTCGGCGCGGCGAGCACGACCTCCAGTGCGAGCATCACGCGTGACAGCTCGCCGCCCGACGCCGACTTCGCGATCGGGAGCGGCGTGGCCCCGGGGTGCGCGACGAGCGCGAACTCCACCTTGTCGGCGCCGTCGGCCCCGGCGTGGGCGCGGGTCCCGTCGACCGTGATCGCGAGCCGGTCCTCGGGCGAGGCGGGTTCGGGGCTGACGGAGACCGCCAGGGCCGAGTCGCCCATGGCGAGGCCCTTCAGCTCCTTGGACACCTTGTCCGCCATCGACGACGCCGCCTTGACGCGCAGCGTGTGCAGTTTGGCCGCGGCGGCCTCGACCTTCTCCAGCGCCGCTGCGGCCGCGGACTCGAGCTCCTCGATCGACGCCCGCGGGTCCTCGATCTCGGCGAGCCGGGCCTGTGCCTTGTGCCGCCAGTCGATGACGCCGTCGACGTCGGGTGCGTACTTGCGCACCAGGGACTTCAGTTCGGCCTGGCGTGCCAGCAGTTTGTCGAGTTCGTCGGCATCCGCCGGGAGGCTCGAGGTGAACGCGGTCAGTTCGGCACCGACGTCGGTGATGACGGTGAGCGCCTCGGAGACGCGTGGCACCAGTCCTCGCAGGGTGTCGTCGGCGGCGCCCTCGAGGAGCGTGCGCACCGAGCCCAGTCCCTCGATGACCGACGATCCCGAGTCGCCGGCGACGATGTGGTGGGCCTGATCGGCGGCCCCGCGGATCGACTCGAGGTCGGACAGGCGCCGGATCGTGGCGGTGAGTTCCTCGTCCTCGCCCGGGAGCGGGTCGACCGCGGTGATCTCGTCGATGCCGAAGCGGAGCCGGTCGGCTTCCTGGGCGAGCTCGCGGTAGTTGGCACGACGGGCATCGAGTTCGTCGAGGATGTCGACCCACGCTGTTCGTGCCTTGCGGTAGACCTCGAGCGCGGACGCGGCCTTCGATCCGCCGAACGTGTCGAGCGCGGCACGCTGATGCTCCGGACGCAGCAGGCGCAACTGATCGTTCTGGCCGTGGATGGCCAGGACCGCGGTGGTGAGTTGACCCATCACCCCCACGGGCACCGAGCGGCCACCCAGGTGAGCGCGGGAGCGTCCGTCGGCGCTGACCGAGCGCACCGCGATCACGGTGTCGTCGTCGTCGAGTTCGGCTCCGGTGGAGTCGAGGATGTCGGCGACCACCGGATCCTTCTGCACGCCCTCGGCGTTCGCCAGCCGGAAGCGGCCTTCGACGATCGCCTTGGCACTACCCGTTCGGACGCGGGTCGCGTCGGCACGCGCACCCGACAACAGGTGCAGGCTGGTGACAATCATCGTCTTGCCCGCGCCGGTCTCGCCGGTCAGCACCGTGAAGCCCGGATGGAAACGCGCCTGCGCCTCCTCGATGACACCGAGTCCGGTGATCGACAGTTCTTCGAGCACCCCTATGCCTGCCTCCCTCGCCATCCCGTGACCGGGAGGGCGAACTTGGTGACGAGCCGGTCGGCGAAGGGATCGGAGTCGATCCGGATCCAGTTCACCGAACGATCGCTGCGTACGACCTCGACGCGGGCGCCGGCCGGCACGTCGAGTGCCCGACGGCCGTCGCACAGCGCCACCGCCGAGCGTCCGTTCTTGTCCACTTCCACCGCGATGCGCGACCGCGGGCTCGTCACCATGGGCCGCGCGAACAGCGCGTGTGCGTTGTTGGGCACCACGAGAATCGCTTCGAGGTCGGGCCACATCACCGGGCCGCCCGCGGAGAATGCATAGGCCGTCGACCCGGTCGGGGTCGCGACCAGCACGCCGTCGGCGCCGAATGCCGACACCGGTCGGCCGTCGACCTCGGTGACGAGTTCGAGCACACCGTTCTTGCTGGTGTTGAGGATCGCGACCTCGTTGAGCGCCCAACTGCTCGCCGTCGGCGGGTCGGGGTCGGCCGGGTCGACGATGTCGATCTCGAGGGTCATCCGCGGTTCGATGCGGTAGTCGCGGGCGATGAGCTGAGCCATCACCTCGTCGACCTTGTGCGCCTCCGACTCCGCCAGGAAACCGATGTGCCCGAGGTTGATGCCCAGGACGGGCACCCCCGCCGGACATGCCAGCTCGGCGGCACGGAGGAAGGTGCCGTCACCACCGAGGACGATGACGAGCTCACATCCCTCGGCCGACGCGGACTCGGCGGTGGTCACCTCGACGACAGCGCCCAGGGACCGGAGGTACTCGGGATCGACGGGCACGTTCCCGGGCCGCGACTGCTTGTCGTCGCGGTTGCGGTAGATCACGTCGTGATCGGGGGCGTCACGGTCGAGGGTGTCGTGGTCGACGACGCGCAGCGCGACACCGGCGGCACCGCAGTGGCGGGCGATGGCCTCGATCGTCTCGAGGACGTTCTCGCGTCCGGTGTGGGCGACCACCAAGAACTCGCGGGCACCGGCGGACTCGGCTACCGAATCGTCGGTCACTGGTGGTTCCCTCCCAGAGAAGTGTGGTCGGACGTGTGTGGTCGAGCAGGAACGAGATGAGCGGGCGCCGGCGGATCCACCGATCAGCTCGGCCCCTCCGCGACCGCACGCTCGATCATGGAGCGGAGTTCGTCGGTCGAGGCCGACGGGTCGACCCTATCGCTCTCCCCCGACTCCTCGCCCGCCCGGCCACCGTGCTCCTTGCGCAGCCAGAGGAAGAACTCGACGTTTCCCGACGGGCCCGGCAGCGGACTGGCCACCACACCACGGGTCTCGAGCCCGAGCGCGGCCGCCTCTGTCGCCACACCCAACACGGCCTCGGCACGCAGAGCGGGATCACGCACGACGCCACCCGAACCGACGCGGTCCTTCCCCACCTCGAACTGCGGCTTGACCATGGGCAGCAGATCGGCACCCGGCACCGCGCACCGAGCGAAAGCCGGCAGGACGAGTCCCAACGAGATGAAGGACAGGTCGGCGACCACGACGTCGACCGGGCCGCCGATCGTGCCCGGTTCGAGGTGCCGGACGTTTGTGCGGTCGTGCACGTGTACGCGATCGTCGTTCTGCAGACGCCAGATGAGTTGTCCGTAGCCGACATCCACGGCGACGACCTCTCGGACATCGCGACGCAGCAGAACGTCGGTGAACCCTCCGGTCGAAGCACCTGCGTCGAGGCACCGGCGACCTGCCAGGGTCAGCCCCTGTGGCTCGAACGCCTCGAGAGCACCGAGCAGTTTGTGGGCGCCGCGTGACGCCCAGTCGTCCTTCGGTGTCTCCACCACGACGATCGGGGTGTCCCGGGTGACACCGGTCGCGGCCTTGGCCGCCACCGTTCCGTTGACCTTCACGACGCCGGCATCGACGAGTTCGCGTGCCTGCTCCCGGGATCGGGCCAGGCCGCGCCGGACGAGTTCCGCGTCGAGTCGTGCTCTGGTCGCCATCGTCAGCGCCGCGTCCGGAGCCGGATCATCGGCGGTCCACCGCGTCGAGCGCCGCGGTGAGCGCGTCGTGGGCCTGCTCGAGGAGGTTCGCCTGGCGCTCGAGCGCTGCGAGCGAAAAGGTGTCCCCGACGGACTCCCGGAGTTCGTCGACCTGCGCGAGAAGCTCCGAGACCGTGGCCTCGACGTCGGGCAGATCGATCTCGGTGTCCGCGCCCGACGACGGGGCGTCGTGTAGCGCCGCCATCGGGTCGTACTGGCGACGCGGCATGGCGCCCGGACCGGGTCGGGGCGCCATGCTGCTCGGTGTCGGACCGCTGCTCAGGTCCGAACGACTGCTCTCGTCACTCGGATAAGTCATCGTGGACCACGCTAGCCGACGAGGGTGACACCCAGCGACGCCAGCTTGTCCCGCGCCGTGCCCTCGGCACGGATCCGCAGTTCCTCCGGATCGGCGGTACCCGTGTCGACCGCGGCCCAGGTGGCAGCTGCCAGGGCAGGGACGAGACCGATCTCGTCACCCGAGCCGGAGACCGTCACGGTGGATGCGTCCACGATCACGGTCCACCCGGGCTGGTCGGCCACGCGAACCGCGTCGATGTCGTCGAACACACCGGCCAGATCGTCGATGACGTAGGTGGGCCGCTGTTCCGGCGGTGCGGCCAGCAGGTCGGTGACGGTGCTGACGCCCGTCAGGACGAGTGCGCTCTCGATGCCGACGGCGTGTGCGCCCTCGATGTCGGTGTCGAGACGGTCTCCGACGACGAGCGGCGAATTCGCCGCCGCACGGGCGATGGCGTCTGCCATCAGCGGGGCGGCGGGCTTGCCCGCGACGAGCGGCTCCTTGCCGGTGGCGTTGCGCAACGCGGCGACCATCGAGCCGTTGCCGACCAGCAGACCGCGCTCGGACGGCAGGGTGGCGTCGACATTGGTCGCCACCCAGAGGGCACCGGCACGTATCGCCAACGCAGCCTCGGACAGCTGCGCCCAGCCGGTCTCGGTCGAGTGGCCCTGGATGACGGCTGCGGGACGGTCGTCGGCGCTTCGCGTGACACCGATGCCGACCTCGCGGACCTCCTGCGCCAGACCGTCGGTGCCGATGACCAGCGCCCGCGATCCCGGCGGGAGATGCTCGGACAGCAACCGCGCTCCCGACTGCGCACTGGTGACGACGAGGTCGTCGGTGGCGTCGAAGCCGAGATCACGGAGATGTGCCGCGACCTCGGCGGGCCGACGACTCGCGTTGTTGGTCACGAAGAAGCGCGGGATGTCGAGCCGGTCGAGGGTGTCGACCGCGTTCGGCAGCGCTTGATGGCCCGCGAAGACGGTCCCGTCGAGATCCAGCAGCAGCGCGTCGTATTTATCGACGAGTGCCTGCGACCCGGTACTGCCCTCGTCGACGTAGCTCGACGTCGCCGACAGATCGGCGGTCCCTTCCAGACTGTCGATCGTGTCGGCGGGCTCCGGTGAAGAAACCGGCGCAGAAGTAACCGGCTCAGGTGCAGAAACCGGTGCGGGAGTGACCGGCTCAGGTGCAGCAACCGGTTCGGGTGCAGTCACCGGCTCCGGAGTCGCGATCGACTCTGCCGGCGCGGGTTCGGCGGTGACAGGCTCTGCCGTGCCGGGCTCCGGCGTTGCCGGCTCGGCTGCCGGCGGAACCTCAGACACCGCGCTGTCGGACAGAACATCCACACCGTCGACAGGGGGCTCGTCGTTTCCGACGGGGGCGTCGTCGTTCGCGAGCTCGGTCAGGCGGAACTCGGCGTCGGTCACATCGTCGATGTCCGCGGCTGCCGCGTTCATGAACCAGGTGATGGCCTCATCGCGACGACCGGACGCGTACAGCGCCGACGCGTAGGCGTAGTAGAGGCGTGCGGGCCCGGTTCCCACCTGGCCCGGCTTGAGGTTCTCGGCCTGCAGGGTGACGACCGCCTTCTCCGGCTCACCGAGGTCGATCCGTGCGCCGGCTTCGACGATCCGCATCTCGGTGGCGTCCTCACCGGTCAGTGATCGACCTTCGTCGCCACGGGCGATCTCGACGGCGCGTTCTGGACGTCCGAGCCCGCGCTCACAGTCGGCGATGAGGGGCAGCAGAGCATTGTTACCGGTGATACGACGGGCAGCACGCAGCTCGGTGGCGGACTCCTGCCACTCACCGGCGTTGTAGGCGGCGATACCGGTGGTCTCCCGGACCACGCCCACACGAGACGCACGGCCCCGTGCGGCGCGAGCATGTTCGAGGGCGAGGGCCGGCTCTTCGAGCAGCAGCCGCGAAACCATCACCAGGTGTTTGGCGACGATCTCGGCATTCGCCTTGTCGAGGGTCAGGAGGTCGCGACGGACTTCGGGATCCAGGTCCGAGGCGTTGACGTCATCGGGCAGCGGCGGCCCCTGCTGCCGGCGACCACCGTCGCCGCGCTCGCGCCCCGGACGGTCCGGGCGACGGCCCCGACTCGAATCACCACGGTTGGAGTCGCCCTGGCCGCGGGATCCCCGCTGACCTCGGGGGCCACCCTGGCCCCGCGACTCCCGCTGATCTCGCGTATCACGTTCACCACGTCCGTCACGACGCGGACGATCACGATCACTCATAGCTGCCAATCTATGCCCTTGAACCTTGATGGGAAGCATCGCCGGCCACGTCGATACGACGTGCGCGAACGAGAAAAGCCCCGTATTCGACGAAAGAAATCATCGAATACGGGGCCCTTCTGAAATTGTGTTCGGCGGTGTCCTACTCTCCCACACTGATTAAGGTGCAGTACCATTGGCGCTGGAGGGCTTAGCTTCCGGGTTCGGAATGGGGCCGGGCGTTTCCCCTCCGCTATGGCCGCCGTAACTCTATAAAACAACCAACAAACAGGTCATTTGTTTGTTTGTGTGTTGTTTCAGAAGTGTCATAGTGGATGCGAACACACCAGAAAAACGGGTTTCTGTGGTGTGTGGGTGTTGTTGGTAAGTCCTCGGCCGATTAGTACCAGTCACCTGAACACATTGCTGTGCGTACAGTTCTGGCCTATCAACCCCATGGTCTGTAGGGGGCMTTAACCCTG